>JAZDDC010000249.1:0-2261 GCA_036679565.1 Gemmatimonadota bacterium | reverse complement strand
TGATGATGAGTGTCGCGCCGGCGATGGGGTGCCAGAGTTGATCTCGGGCTTTGGTCCACGGTGCGGTGGGGTTGGTGGCGGTCAATACACGGGCGCGGATGACTAAATGAATCATGGAGTCCACACCCATGGCGAGGGCGACATTCGCGGCCGGAGACGAAATGATGTCCATTGCCAGGCGGGCGTGCCCAAAGGCGCCGAGTATGACAATGGGCACGACCGAGAGACAGGAGGCGAGGATTGCCGCGGTGCGTAACGATCGGGTCAGGAACCACCCAATGCCCCCGAACAAGATGATCAACCCAGCCAATGTTAGGCGCAGGCTCGACGCCAGGAGGTCGGATAACTTGGCCTGGAGATCGTATAGTCCTCCCGTGAGCGCCGGTTCGGCATTGAACTCGTCCAACGACTCGCGGATGCGATCGATCACATGATCGCGTGAGCTGCCCCGCCCGGATTCCTTCATACGCAACATGAAGTGCGCTCGTGTGCGGTCTGACGAAAAGAACGGGGCGATGATGGGAGCGATGAGCGGAATGTCGAGCACCTGTTGTGGTGTTAGGTTGGCAGCCAGTGGGGAGCGTTGTATCTCGGACAGGAGAAGGGACGGCGATA
Organism: Gemmatimonadota bacterium; assembly: GCA_036679565.1. GTDB lineage: Bacteria > Gemmatimonadota > Gemmatimonadetes > Gemmatimonadales > GWC2-71-9 > JAZDDC01. The sequence goes on along the minus strand of JAZDDC010000249.1, from coordinate 1,646 downwards.
CGACGGATCCGACGTCGCTGTCTTGCGCCAGGCGGTCGTGTATGGCACGCAGTCGGATGAGACCTTCTGGTTCGTCGAATCGTCGGCCGTTCTTGTCTTGCACGACCAAACGCAACGGACTACTTCCGCCATCACCGTCGATCAACTCCAGCCCGTGTCGTATTTGGCTTTTCGCGGAGAAGTATGTGAGCAGCGAAGGGTCGGTGGACAGTCGCGTAACCCCGGCCGTAAAGAAGAGTGTGATGACGCCGATCGCCCCGAGCCAGATGCCACGGCGGCCGGTGGGGAGCCAACTCTTGGCGCTGGCCGATGGCTCGCGAAGCGGTGTCGTGGCGCGAAGAAAAGGCGGGTACATCACATAGGCGACGACGATCGCTATCACCGTTCCAGTCGCGCCCGCAACACCCAATTCGCGTAGCGGTTTGGCGGATGCCACGAGCAAGCTGATGAAGCCAAGCGTCGTGGTTGCCATGCACCAAAACGAGGGAAGAAGTGTTCGTTGTACCGCGGCGCGAACCTGTTGGGCGGGTGAGGCGTCACCGGTTTTGGACGTCTCTTGACGCCAATTGGATGTGAGGAACACGATGTGTGACAAGGTGAGAACAAACACGATCGTCACGAGGTTTGCGGTGAGCAGGCCGATTGCCACACCGGCCATCTGTAACACTGAAAGCGTCGCCACGGCCGCCGAAACGGCCGTCAACAAGGTACCGATGGCGATCCACAATCGGCGGTAAACAAACCCTATGGCGATACCGAAGACCGCCATGGCGGCGGCGCTGAACACGATCAGATCCCTCATCAGGCTGCGCCGTATCAGCTCGATGACATATGGCACACCCGAAATCGCGATGTCAAAATCCGATTGCTGATGTAACGCCGTGACGGTCTGCAGCTGGTTGATCAGGTCGGACGGATTGCTGGGTCTGACACCTAATAAGATGTATGAGGCGTCACCGGCTCGACTCACGAGAATCGGTCGCCACAATGGATCGTTGTAATTTGGCGTGGTAAGGATGCTTCTGACCGAGGTGACGTTGGCGAGCGCGGATAGGGCCGTGGATAGCTGGGCGATTTGAGACCGATAGGAATCGGCTTCGATGTCAGGGCCGCTCACACGGACGGCGATTTGCGACGATGAGGGAAAATCCCGCTCGATGGCGTTGGTTTCCTGGATTTGCGGGTCGTTTTCCGCGAAAAAGAAGTCAGGATCGATCTGTGGAGTGAGATCCAGCCAGGTGGCCGCGCCGATTGCCAATAGGATGGCAGAGACGGCGATGGCGGTGGGGGTGAGTTTGGAGGTCATGGAACATTGAACATCGAACGTCGAACGTCGAACGTCCAGGCGGACGTGAACAATTGAACAATTGAACAATTGAACGTTGAACAGCGAACGTCGAACGTGGCCAATTGGCTGGGTTTGGTGTGCATCTGGTACGGGTCCCGTTCGGGCGTTCATCTTTCAACGTTCGATTGTTCGACGTTCGCTGTTCAACGTTCAATTGTTCGCCGTCCGACGGCTCTTGACGTCACGGCACTAACCACCTAAGATCCGAGGCTGCCCAGGGGTTTTTTGGGCGGTAGCTCTTTGACAATTGATGTTTTGAGGGGAATCAAAGATGAGTGCGGCCCTTTGATCGGTAGGT
>JAZDDC010000248.1:0-8035 GCA_036679565.1 Gemmatimonadota bacterium | reverse complement strand
GATCCGGACGAAGCAGCTTAACGGCCACATCGCGATTGTGCTTCAGATCTTTCGCGAGAAACACCGTGGCCATCCCACCGCGACCAATCTCACGTTGTAGCACATAGCGGTCTTGGAGCGACCGGGCCAAGTCCTCAGGAATACTGGACATGGCCGGAAATTTACTGAGATCGGCGAAAGGCGGAAAGGCGGAAAGCGGAAAGCGGAAGGGCGGTCTGGCGGTCTGGCGGTCTGGCGGAAGCGATAGGGCGGTCTGGCGGCATAGCGGTATGAGTAGTGACCTACCGTCCTACCGCCTTACCGCCCTTCCGCCCTACCGCTCAGTTCGGTGGGTGGACGCCTAAACCTGCCGGGCCGTAATCTCTATTTCGGCCAAGCTGGGGGCCGTTGATGTCCGTGGCCTCGTTGTCGATTTGCGCAATGAACTGCCGAACGGACCCGGGGAATTCCTGCGTGATAGCGTTCTTTCCGAACGGGTCCGTGTACCAGACTGTTGGACCGGCGGCGTTGAAAATGTCGTTGGAGTTGATGTCAACGAAACGGTCTGCACCGTTGAATCTTGACTGCGGATCGGCAAACCCGACGGTTAGCTGGCCGCTGGCCGTTGATTCATTACAAAGACTACCGTTTGCACGGTCCCCGTTGGCCTCAACTTCGTAGCAGAGATCGATCGGCCTACCCTCGGCGTTCTCAATAGCTGGATCGAAGAACCGTGAAGGTGCTATGACTTGGAAGTACGGATTGACGTGCGCGATCCGCCGACCATCGTTCGTTCTTATACTCTGGGACAACTGCCAGCTCTCGCGAAGCCCCGTCGAAAAATTGGACTTTTGTCCGTTGGGAACCAAAATGAATTCATTCGCGCACAACCGGTCGGGTATGATGCGCCTACCACCACCATTTGGAGACAGGAGCGGACTGGGCGGTCCTACGGTCACGTGGCGATTGCGGTCACAGGATGCTACGAACTCGCCTGCGGTGCCGATGGCAGCCATCATGGTGAGACTCATCTTTGACCCATCGTTACAATCGAGGTGGTAGACGAGTTCGTGAAGATTGTTCGTGTACGCATCTTTCGAGTGCGTTCCCTGGTGCAACTTCACATAGATGTCACAGGTCACCGCGAACAATGCACCATCGGACACGTTCATTTCAACGTTGTTTTCCCATTCGATCTTGTGTCCCACGTGATCTTCATGGCGGGACAGCGGTGGACTAAACGCGTCGAGTTGCTCGTTAGCGTATCCCAGTGGGATATGACCGATCTCCGCGAACAACGCGGAGCCACTCGGATCGCGGCCATGATCGTGACCGAACGAACAACCGGATGGATCGAGAGGCGGGTGCCACGTTGGATACAATTTGCCATCCGGTCCGACGATCGAATAAGAGTTGTGGATCTCTTCGGTACAAGTGTCAGTTTCGGCTGGCGTCCAACGCCCAAACGCAACGGAAACACCTTCCGGCGCGTCAGGAGCCTGACTCAGATCTGATTGACACGAAAGTACGACGATTGGAAGTACGGCCCCCCAGAAAGAACGGTGTGACTGCATTAGGCCTACCTCTGTTTTGAGCGACGGTGTCGGGGTTAAAACTTGTATGAAACTTGGTTCGTGGTCAGTTGCCCAGCGGTGATCGTAGTCACCCGAAAGCGTGGTCGGATGGTCAATCAACACTCAACACTCAACGCTCACCACTCAACTTTCAGCATCAACATTCAACGCGTAACGCCCAACCGAGTTGAGCGTTGAGCTTCTCCATCTCTGTGGCAAAACACACACCACCCAACCACATCGCGTCTCGAAAACCAAAGCGGGCCCCCAAAGAAACTTCGGTGGCCCGCCTCGTCCTGCAACTCATCCGCAGCGTGTTTTAGTTCGGCGGGTGAACTCCTACACCTGGCCCACCGTAATCACGATCTCGCCCAATCTGGGGGCCGTGCAAATCCAAACGCTGGTTATCCATCGATGCGATGAACTGGCGCACAGAGCCGGGGAAGGGGTCGGGGCTCGCGTTCTTGCCGAACGGATCGGTGAACCAGACGTTCGGTCCGTCCTCATTCGAGATATCGTTCGAGTTGATATCCACGAATCGATGTGCACCGTTGAAACGGGACTGTGGGTCGTCATGCGCGACGGTCAGCAACGCACCACTCGCCGTGGAGACATCGCACAGTTCGTTGTTCACCCGTTCACCATTCGCGCCAACTTCGTAGCAAAGGTCGATGGGGCGTCCGACGTTGTCTGGCATGCTGGGGTCAAAAAACCGTGAGGGGGTGAACACCTGATAATAGGGATTGATGTGCGCCAAGCGTTTTCCGTTTGACGTCCGAATGCTTTGGGATATCTCCCAACTCTCCCGCAAACTACTGAGGCTGGAATTTTCGCCCGGGGCAACCAGGATATTTTGATTAATGCACTGACGATCCGGAATCGAACGGTGTCCGCCACCGTCCGGCGACGTCACGGGCGACGCGGGCCCGACTTGAATCACCCGGCCGCGGTCACACGATGCGCGGAACTGACCTGGGGTGCCGATCGCAGCCATCATCGTGAGACTCATCTTCGTACCGTCAGAACATTCCACATGGTAAACGAGTTCGTGCAGATTGTTCGTGAACGCATCTTTCGAATGTGTTCCCTGATGCAGCTTGGTGAGGAGGTCACAGGTGACCGAGAACAACGAGGACGAAACCCCGCCACCGACCCTCATCTCGATATCGTTTTCCCACTCGATCTTGTGTCCAACATGGTCTTCGTGTCGCGACGTGGACGGATCAAAAATGTCGAGTTGTTCGTTGGAGTAACCCAATGGGATATCTCCAACCGATGAAAATAGATCGGAGCCACTTGGATCACGGCCGTGGTCATGACCAAACGTGCAACCACTACCCGGATCCACCGGTGGGTGCCACTTGGGGTACATCTTTCCGTCGGGGCCGACGGTGCCGTACTGGTCATGCTGTGCCTGAGTACACGTGTCGAACGCCGATGGCGTCCATTTGGCGAACGCAACAGATGCGTTTTCCGAACCGACTGGTGGCTGTGTCAAATCGGACTGGCAGGCCACGATGGCGGACAACGGAATGATTCGAGCGAAATTACGAAACGACATATCCAACCTTGCCTCTGAGTAAAACGTCAAACAATGTGATAACCGAATACTCCATCAACACGCAGATCCCGGCGGTGACCGCTGTCACCCGACGCATGGTGACGGCTAGCGCCACGTCAATCCAACACCTACTTGGACAAGTGTGGGGTTGGCGCCCAACAATCTGGTGTCACCTTCGTGCAAGTTCCCGTACATAGTGCCGGTAAAGTTGAAGAAGGGAGTGAGCAAGAGATTCGCCGCCAATGGCAGATCGTATCCGACACCGAAATGCCCGCCGAGCGCCGTGGACGTGACCGGTGTGGCGGCATCGTCATCAGCACCCACGGTGGCCTCCTCGGCGCGGTAGAATACCGGTCCAAATCCGAACTTGACGTAGTAGCGATGCACCGCATGCGGGTACCAATAGGCAACAGCGCCAACACCGATGAGTGTCTGGCGCACGTCTTCTTCCTCATCCGCTTCACGCCATCCGTTCGCCTCAATGCCAAATGACAACGCAGGCGACAACGTGCCACCCATCCGAGCTTGTAATGCGGTAACGGTGCGGCGAGATGCCAAGGGGCCATCACACACCTTGCACGTCAACTTGGCGGAACCGATGCCCAACCCGCCACCAAGCCAAAACCCCGTCCCGTTTTGTCGGGCGGTTGCCCCTGTGGTCATCGACAACGAGACACAGGCAAAGAACAACAACGTGCGCTTCATCACACCTCCAAAATTCCGAAAGACCAAACTTTAATCTGCGGGCTGTTATTATACGCGATTTCCACGCAAACTCGTGTGACCAGGGGCACATGTAAACTGTGGTCTGATGCGGGGTTCGGGTGTCCGTCACATACCCATTGGTGATACAAAACGGACTTCCCAGAAGAGTGGTTTTTGACGGGGACTACGAGTCTCTCAGGCTACCAATCGGGTCAATGGCTGTTGCACGCCGCGCCGGAAAATACGACGCAGCAGTTGCCACACATATGAGTAGAATTGCCATACCTCCATAGACAATTGGACTGGCAACCTGGATGCCGAACATCATGGATTTGAGGAATCGAGACATCACAACGGCGCCAACTAAACCCAAGACACCGCCGACGATCGTGAGTCGCAATCCCTGACCCAATACCAACCGAAGAACACGAGAACCGGTCGCACCCAACGCAATACGCAAACCGATTTCTCGCCGGCGGCGCACGACGTTGTTTGTAACGACCCCATAAATCCCCAACACCGCGAGGGCCAAAGCACTCACGGCAAACGTCCCCAGCAACGTCAGACTCAAACGCTGTTCGCCAAGCGAATCATCGACGATGTCTGACAGGCTCTGGATCTGCGAGATCGGTGCAGTTGGATCGAGCGAGCTTAAAATTCGTCGGGCCGAAGACGAAAGTATCGTAGGATCAGTCGGACCACGTAGCACATAACTCAACGTAGTCGCCGGCCGATATCCAACCGGAACATACACCTGACCCCGATCATCTTCGAACACGTTGTACAAACGCGCATGATCGACTACACCGACGATATCGAGCGTATCGCCAAACGTTAGAACTTGATGCCCGATCGGCGAAGTGTTTGGAAAGAAACGAGCCGCTAGCACGTCGTCGATAATCGCCGCACCGCGTTCATCATCGTTTTGCGTGAAGTCTCTACCCGCAAGTACCCGAAAACCAGCTGCCGCCAAGTAACCCCGAGTAATCCTAAACGAATCAGCTTGCGGGTTATCTTCATTATCGTCACCCGTATTCCCGGGTGCGGTAGGAAACTTTACATCGTTTTGGTTGGTCCTTTGTGTGAGCGGAAGCGAGCTGGCCGCACCAACGGCCGTTACACCCGGTAGTGCCGAAAACGCGCTTCGGATCCGATCATGCTGTGCGGCCACCGCCGGTGCGTCACCATACCGAGCAAAGGTCAGCGACACGGAAAAGGTCAATGTCTCGCCCGGATCAAACCCCGGATCTTGCTTAATGAGTGTGGTGAATGCTTGTGCGACGAGGCCGGCGACGACAAGTAAGACAAGAGACAGTGCAATCTGTCCTACGACTAACGTACTCCGCAGTCGCGCGCCGCGGACCGTATCAGAACTTCGCCCACCCTCTTGCAAAGACGACCCAATAGGTTTCCCAATTGACTGGATGGCCGGTACCATGCCGGTTAAAAATGTAATTGCGACCGTGATCCCCAAGGCAACAGCGAACACCGAGAAATCGATCCCAACCTCATGCAACCGCGGCAAGCTCTCGGGAGCGAGCGCCAACATGAGATCTGAACCAACAAACGCCAGCCCAACACCGAGCGAACCGCCAACGAAACCGACAAAGAGACTTTCGGTAAGTACCGACGAAAACAGTCGGGCTCGCGAGGCACCCAAGGCCGCACAGATGCCAAGTTCACGGGCTCGCATCGCCGCGCGGCTCAGGAAAAGTGTCGCAAGGTTGGCCGTGAGCACGAGAAGCAATGTGGCGGCGGACACAACAAGCGCTATCAGCGCTGGACGAACAGAGACGATGAGATCCGGTTGCAGCCCAATCGTCCACAATCGGAGTCCCCGGTTATCAAAGAAAACATCCGATGTCTGCGCGGCGTTGACCAATGCCTGATCTAACTCCTGAGATTGTACATCTGGACGTATCCGTACCAGCCCTGCGTACGCGCCACTACCGGGCGACGTCGATTGGAGGTCTATACGCAAGTTAGAATACAACTCCGCACCGACCGGATCGCTCAGGCTACCATGTTTCTTAAAACGAAAGTTCTCAGGGGCAACACCGATCACCGTTGCAGAGGTACCACTCAGATCGATTGTTTGCCCTAGGATTTCCGAATCGGCGCTAAACGTTGACTGCCATAAGTCGTACCCCAACACGACCACAGCATCGGCATCGGGATCATCTTCTCCGACCGCAAAACCACGACCGAGAATAGGACTGACACCAAGGATATCAAACAGCTCCGGTGAGGCGAACATACTCGGGACACGACGGGGTGTGTCGCTCTCGCCCTGTGAAAGATTCACGGTGCCCGTTCGGACTGCGACAACTTGCTCGAACACATTCGTCTGCTCCCGTAGACCGACAATATCCGAACCGCCAAGCCATCCACGTGGGAAGTTCGACCACGTATAGTCGCGCCAAACCCAGGCCAACTGGTTGGGGGCCCTATAGGGCATGGGTTCAAGAAGCACTCCTTCGACAAGAGCGAATACGGAAACAAACACACCGATGCCGATCGCCAACGTGAGAACAGAAACCATCGAGAAGATCGGAGCGCGCATCAAACGATGGTACGCACGCTTCAGGTCATTGAAGAATTCTGACATGATCGTGGCTCCGGCAGTCGGAGTAATGGGGAGGTGGAGGTGCACAGGTGCGCGGCTTTGGGCCCGGCCGTGCCAAATAAGTTGAAAGACAAACGCGGCGGTTTGTCTGCGATACCACCGCCTGGCTGCGCGGGACCCGATTCGTTCGACCCGATGGCGGTAGAGTTCCGCCATCTCACAGAGAACCGCCTCGCGGTGCGGCTCGACTACCACTCGGCGCAGAAGTGCGGTCGCAACCACGGGTGGCAAGAAACGGTTGAACCGACGTGTCATGTCACGAACGCTCTTCCAACACCGGATCTAAACCGTCCCACAACCGGACCAATCGACGTTTTGTTTCGCGGAGGAGACACCGTCCGTCATCGGTGACACGAAAGTATCGTTCGCGGAGGAGACACCGTCCGTCATCGGTGACACGAAAGTATCGGCGAGATCGGCCGCCCTGCTCCGTGTCACGCCGCATTTCCGACTCGGTCAGCCCATTTTCTTCAAGGCGCCGCAAGGCGATATAGACCGCCGCCGGAGCGACCTCCCGCCCCGTCCGTTTCTCCAATTCCAAAACGATCGGTACGCTGTAGCAATCCGTCCCGAGCCTGAGGGCGGCGAGGAGCACCTGATGTTCGAAATTGCCAAGAGAGTCTTTAGATGATTGAGACATAGAACATTACAATTGTTAATCTTCTAGAAGAATAACATTGTTAATGTTCTCGTCAACCCAGTCCATGCAGCCGGGGAGCTGCCAGACCTCATTCCCGACGGATAGAAGCATCTTTTCTTTAGTTTTTGCCACGAAACCCACAAAAACCACGAACGCGCGGACAAACTTTAACCAACAGGGGCCACTGAATCCGCGGAACCCACAGAAAACAAATCTATTTTTCAGTGGATTCCGTGAGTTCCGCGGTTTTTTCGACAAACGAGCGTTCGTGATTTCATGGCGCTGTTGTCCGCGGCCATCAGACGGTCTTCATTGGAATCCCCCATTGAGTGTAGACTTTCATTTGGCTATCAACTCTTACCTATTTGAGCAGGAATAAACACCGCGTGAGGAGCTACAACTTCATAGTCGAACTTCGGGTAAAAATTGATCTCCGAAGCCAGCCGAGAGGGCACCAACAGACAGAAACGAGCCCCCCGTTTTAAACCGCGCTGATGCATGGCGTGCATCAACGCCGTGCCCACACCACGCCGCCGATGTTCGGGTGCGGTGAACATGCCAGATACGTACGCAAACAATTTGTTTTTCGTTACGAGTTGGCCTCGGCCCAATGGCACGCCGTTGTCATCTTCACAGAGAAACGTGTGAACGTTGGCGTCGGCCGTTGAATGCGCCACCGCAGCAGAACCGGATAACTCTTGGTAGGTAACGACGTCGGCGGCGCTTGAAATTTCACGTACCCGTACGCCAGCGATAGGCGGTTCGGCTACCTCTCCAAGCGGCACCCCAAGGAGCGCGTTGTTCCATGCATGTTGATAGCCTAAAGATTGGTACGCTGGGATTTTCTCCGCGACATCGCGCGAAAAGACGTACAGCACGTGATCATCATGTTCTTCGAACAAACACTCGCGAACACAACGCAGGACGACATTTGGCTCGCCGCCGTTGGC
>JAZDDC010000247.1:0-3560 GCA_036679565.1 Gemmatimonadota bacterium | reverse complement strand
AGAAGTGCACGACGACATGAAGCTACGTCGGTTCACGCCCCACGAAGTGATTGATGCCGTGAGCCTGCGTCGATCACAGTGGTTCCGGAAAGACCAACATGTCTTTGAGGACCATGCAAAATTTGTTGCAGCTCTCGTGGCAGCCGGTGGCAAAGCTGGTGTTGGGAGTCACGGTCAGTTACAAGGTTTGGGGTACCATTGGGAATTGTGGGCCATGCAGTCGGGTGGCTTGTCAACACATGATGCGTTGCGCGTTGCGACCGTCTTCGGTGCAGAGGCCATCGGTTTGGATAAGGATCTCGGTTCAGTGCAAGGCGGAATGCTTGCCGATCTTTTGATCCTCGATGAAAACCCACTTGATGACATTCGGAACACCAATACGATCCGCTTTGTGATGAAAAACGGTCGTCTTTACGAGGGCGACACGTTGCGCGAAGTGTACCCGAGGGAACGCGACATCACACCGTTGTGGTGGTGGAATGCCGATCCCAACGGATTGCCCGGGGTTCACAACGTAACTGCCGGATCAACGGAATCGCAGAACTAACGACTGGAAGATGATGGTGTCGGAGGATCGACATCGGTGGCGGTAACGAGCACAACGGTCGTCGATATCACCTGTGGGATCCTTCCCGTCGCGTCCGCAAAACCGATCGTGTAGGAACCTGCCACACCTTTGATCACCAAATTAGTGAATGTGGCCCGGCCGTTGGCGTCGGTAGATATGGTGGTCGTTCCGCCAATTGCACCCACCGGGCCCGATGTCAACGATGCGGTGACCTGTAGTCCGCTCAGCCCTACCGGTTTGCCGGCGGCGTCTCGAAACTCCACAACCGGTTGCTGCACGAGCACCTGACCGCTTGCGGCCCGTGCGGCGGGTTGCGTGACGATCGCCATTTTTGCTGGTACCGGATTGCGGATGGAGAATGGCGCGGTCACAACCGGTGGTAACCCCGCCGTTAAAAGCGTCAGGCGGTAGTTTGCGCCGGCTAAGTCAATCGACAGATTGGAAAAAACGGCTACGCCACCCTTAGCCGACACCACAATCGTACCTGACAATACTGCGCCGGGTGCACCGGTCCCTGGTGTCAAATCGACCAAAACCGGACTGTTAAAATCTTGATCGATGGCACCGCTCGGCTTGCGAGCTTCCACCCGCAACGCGGAGAGTCGCTGGCCAGCCACTCCACCTGTGGGTTGTGCCGCGACGAAAAGCTGGTTGGCCGCGATGCTCACGCGAAAGTCGAAGGGAAAACGGTGCGTGTCGCCAAAAATTTTCCATGGTCCCTGCAAGCCGTTTTGATCGACGGCTCTTGCTTGCCAGTGATAATTCCCGCCGTCTTCAAGCCCACCCACGATGACGGTTGCCGTGTCGCCGCTCGATACCAGAACACTTGACGCCGTTGGCGTATTCTGGAACCTCGTATCGATTGTGCGTACTTCGACCTCGAGTCGGATAAGCTCGTTCGCATCGTTGTCCACCACGACACCGGCCAAGGCGATGGTTTCTTCGTCAATGGAACTGCCCGGGGAAACCGGAGTGACAAGATCGTTTCTGAACTGGCCCAGATACGGGGGTAGATGCGGAGCGTCTTCTATGCGTATCTGAAAGTCCGGTTCACTGATGCCAAACGTTGTCCAATCGCTGGCTCGCCCCGACAGATCGACGGTTCGCGCCTGCCATTTGTAGTCTGTGTCGTCGAGTAGGTCCGCTATGCGGACCATCGGCACCTCGCCCGCCGTAACGAATTCGCTCATGTGGGTTGGAACGAATGAGAAAGGCGTGGCGGTGATTTGAATTTCGATTTCGAGTCGCACGGAGTCGATAGGATCGATATCGAATACACCCGCCTCGACAAACATCTCATTGTTTGGAATCGTACCGCCCTCAGGAATGGGGCTGCCTTGTTGATCCGCGAACTGATTGAGGCCTGTTGGCGTGGACGGTGGTCGTGGTGCAAAGACGTCCAGCGCGAACGCGCCGCCATCCATTGGTTGGTCCGATGTTACTTCGATGTAGAGCTGGCCAAAGTCGCCCAGCCGGAGGTAAGCGATACACGCCTGGTCCGGATTTTCCGAACATGCAGACGTTGTGAGAAGTGCCCCCTGTTCAGGGTCGTCGTTATCCGCAAGGATGAGGAACGCATCGAATTCGGACGACTCGAGCATGACGGACACGGTATCGTCCGGTTGCCCGAGGACCCGATACAGTTTTGCAAAATGGTTTTCTCGGTGTGGCGCTTCGCAATCGACATCTCCCACGTCGTCGGCGATTTCCGTATTCCCCACGATGTCGATCACGTAACACGGTGTGATGTTGAACTCAACCGGAATATTGATGTATACGTCCGGACGATCCGTTCGAGCAATGACAACAGTGTCGAGGTATGCGCCGACCCTCAATTCTTCTGGTGCGAGCGATACCATGATTGCTGACGGAGCCGTATCGGCAAGCCGGTTGAGTGTCAGCCACGGACTCTCGCCACTGATGAGCGCAGTCCACGACACCGTGTGGCTGTTCGGGTTTGTCAGGAAAATTTCGATGCCTTTGGGGCTAAGACTACCCACGGGGGCTTGTTCATCGATACGAACGATGGAAAGGACCGGTGGCAGCGGATCGCTCGGGGGGACAATCAACTTATCGAGTTGGCAACTCGCCACACCAAGGCTCGTCACGGCGAGCGCGAATGACGTTAGGCGGCGGAGGGGGAATGCACGCATAGGACAGCACCTACAAAAAAATCGGAAGCTGGCGGTCAGAATCTTCTGACACAGCATAAAGAGCGTATAGCAACACGCCTACCAGGTGTCGGCCGGGTCACGAAGAGTCCGGACTGCATTTGCCGGCGTGGCCGGAGAGGGGCAGGGCGGAATGCGCGACGGAGTGCAACGACGGCGGAAGCCTTCCGACAATATTATTATAGTGTGTCGCGCTAACCGCAATAAGGATTCGCATCACATCTGTTTTCGCGCCCCGCGACAACAGTTGCATGGGCGCCACAGTCGTGGTAAGAATCGGTGTGGCGCTTTCAGGATTCAAGGGATAAAGCGACCCAATATGATCTCGGTCACGCTCTTGCGTGGCGCGGGCGTAGGTTCTCTGGCAGGCACGTGACACCTGTTCAACGGAGGTATCCAATGCGTGCAGTAATCGTGGTGCTCGGACTTTCGCTGGCGAGTCCGGCCATGGGCACTCTCAATGCTCAAGAAATTGAATTGAAAGAATTTGACTTGTTGGAGTCCACCTGGACGGAGTTTGGTGGGGCACTCGATTTTATCATGGGCCTGATGGGTGCGAACGACGGTCAAACGCAGCGTCTCATGGTCTCCGGCGGGTTGAGCACTGTGAGGACCGACGACATGAAGGACGGCCGACCGACCAAGTCCAATATTGCTGAATTTTCGTCAGGCATGATCAGCGTTATTGACCATGAGGACGAGAGCTATTTCACCTTCAACATTGCGGACGTGTTTGCGGGCGGACCCTTCGCGCTCGGGAGTCAGACACAACCCGCGCAATACGAAGAACCGGAGCGGCAAGACGGCGGTGCGGAGTATGA
>JAZDDC010000246.1:0-7227 GCA_036679565.1 Gemmatimonadota bacterium | reverse complement strand
TTCGTAGAAATTGCCATCAAAGTTCCTGACAATGTCGATGAATCACAGGAACAAGTCATAAAAGATTTAGCTGGGTCGTTGGGACTGAAGTATTGAACAAGCGAACAATAGAACGATTGAACACGCGAACAAGTTGAACAGGATGTGGCTGGGTTGTGCCGACGTTCAACCATTCAACGTTCTATTGTTCGCCGTTTATTGTTTTTGTCGCTCAAACCACCGCCCCGTATCGTCGGGTGAGATGTCCCCAAACAACGTCACCGAAAATGTCGCTCGCTCACCGGGGTCTGACCACCAGACCACCTCTCCGGTTTCTCCAACGATCGAGTAGACGCGAAACTGGCCCTCGCCCCGGTCGGCGATTCCGGCCAGGACATGAACGCGTGCCTTGGCATCAATCGCAATGTCGGTGACATAGGCGTCTTCACTCCAGGGCCATTCGGTGCGCCAACGGATATTGCCAAACGCATTGTACAAGGTGAGATGACTATCGGGCACTGCGTGCAAGACCCCACCTCGGGCCGCCACGACGATCGACGGGCGTGGACCGGTCTCCGTCAGTGCAAACGTTGCCACGCTGTCTTGGCTGATCACCACCAACCTGTCATCCCGTGACTCGACGACGATCCGCCCGTCGAGCAAGACCGCAAACTGATGATGAAGTGATGTTTGTTCCCCAAGGTTCACCTCCCGCACGAGGTGAAATCGTCCGTTTTCTCCGCGTTCAAAAATTTTTACCGATGGGACACCGTTTACCACGTCGGAGACGTACCATCGTCCACCCAAGAACTGCAGATGCACCGGACTGTTCAGGTCGCCTCTGCCAATGGTATCGACGTTGTCCGTTTTGAGATTCAACGCGAGAATAGCTTTGTTGGGGCTGCTGGTTACCGCAAAAATGGTATCGGCGACGGTCTCAATGGCCCGGCCCTCAAAAAAAACCAGAGCGTCGTTTCCGCGATCATCGCATGAAAGTACAGTCGCGATGATCCCTAGTACCGCTAAGCTGTTCTGTCCCAATAACTTATGTAGTCTCGTCCGACGGTGTCCTACCCAATACTTGTCGTTCATTTCAAATCCAAAGCTGATCAAGAAGCAGTTTTTTCCGGTCGATACTGCTCATAGCGGAGATCTATGCGCGCGCCCTGCTGGGTGCCGCCGGAATCAATTGTAACTACGTGTGGATCAATAATTTGAAGCGTTACGAGCCTTTGTCCAGTCCAACAAACACCGTCCGGGGGGGGAACACTCCGTTTGGACGCGACGACCGTTGGCTGGTCGATTTGCTGGGCGATGTCGTTTGGCGGATTGATGACCGCTGGCGATGGACATACGCAAATAACGCCGTCGAAGCGGTATACGGAGTCGCACCCTCAGAGGTTGTAGGTCGATCGTTCAAAGAACAATTCATGCCGGATTGCCGCGAACTCGATTTGGCGGCGTTGGAGCGTGTTTTTGCCGGGGAGGAACTCACCAACCATGAAACGGTCATAACGGATCGTCGCGGGTCTCCGAAACAAGTGATGTTCACCGCACGACCACTATTCGGTGCGAATGGAAAAGTGATCGGGCTTGAGGGGCTGGTACGCGACGTCACGGCCACGGCTGAGGCGGTCGAAGCTCTCAAAAAGGCGCGAGAAGAGGCCGAGCGTGCGGCCGAAGCGAAGGGCTCACTGCTGGCCAATATGAGCCATGAGATCCGTACGCCGATGAACGGTGTGATGGGGATGATCGATGTCTTGTTGGACAGCGACTTGGATGCTGATCAACGCCGCTCGGCCGACCTCATCAAGACATCGGCGGTGTCACTTCTTTCGTTGCTGAATGACGTGTTGGACTTTTCTCGGATCGAAGCGGAGGGTCTACGGCTCGAAGAAACGAGATTCGATATCCATGCGTTGGTCGATTCGGTTGTGCGGGTCATGGCGGTGAGCGCGTTCGAAAAAGGCGTGGAGATGGCGTACGACATTCGACCTGATGTTCCTCGATTTCTCAGGGGCGACCCGGGTCGATTGCGGCAGGTGTTATCCAACCTCGTCGGTAACGCCGTCAAGTTTACGATGTCCGGCGAAATCGTCGTGACCGTGTCACTTGACGGTCCGATTGCCGACGACGTCGGGCTGGCGTGTTCCGTGAGGGACACGGGTGTTGGGATATCGCACGAACGTCTCGAGTCGATTTTCGAAGATTATACGCAAAGCAGTATTACGACTGCCCGAGAGTATGGTGGCACGGGTCTGGGACTCGCGATTTCCAGACGGCTGGCCCACATGATGTACGGTGACATTCGCGTGGAAAGCGAAGAAGGCAGCGGGAGCACCTTCTCGCTTTCGGTGCGAATGAAGTCGGACGAACGTCGGGTCATGCCTGTCAAAGCCAACCCTACCTTCAGTGGTTTACGCATTCTGGTCGTGGGTAACAACGGCGCTAGTCGGAGGATCATCTGTGACATCCTCGGGCATGTGGGTATCGAGACGTCTGAGGCGTGGGATGGAGATTCTGCTCGGGAATTGTTGCTGGCCCAAGATGAGCCGTGTCACATCGCGATGATCGACTCGTACTTGCCGGGCCGCGATGGTTTTGATCTAGCCCGTTCGCTCAGAACGCGTTCTGAGACCGAGTCCGTTGAGGTCATGATTCTCACCTCGGCTGGTCAGCGTGGGGATGCGGCCCGGTGCCGCGATTTAGGTGTGGCGGCATATCTCACGAAGCCTGTGTCGCGCTCCGATCTCCTGGAGGCGGTCGCGGTCGTGCGCCAGGGTTCTGACCGCGCCACCGAAAACAAAGCCGCCGATCTCGTGACGCGGCACTCGATCGTAGAATCGAGGGAGAAGCTGCAGGTCTTGGTTGTTGAAGACAACCCCGTGAACCAGGCCGTTGCATCGAGCATGTTGCGTAAAAGGGGACACGTTGTTGAGATAGTTGATAACGGGCGTGACGCGGTCGATGCTGTCCGGAGGGGCTCGCACCACGTTGTGTTGATGGATGTGCAATTGCCCATCATGGATGGTTTTGAAGCGACGACCGCCATTCGTTCGACTCCGAGCCCAGAGGCAAGTGTGCCGATTGTTGCGGTAACGGCCTACGGGGTTGAGGGTGTGCGGGATCGTTGTTTGGCGGCTGGTTTTGATCGTTTTTTACTCAAACCGTTTCAACCGCACGAGTTGTTTGCGGCCGTCGAAGGGTGGGGAAGTGGTAGGGTCGATTCCACATCACCGCCGGTTCCGGTCGATGTTGAGTCGCCAGTGGATCGAGATGCGTTGGTAAGCACCATGGCCGAGGCTGGCGTTGCCGACGCGGTCGATGGTCTGTTGGGTGTTTTCACGGGTGATGCCCCTGGCCGGATGAATGCGCTTCAAGGCGCGGTCGAACGAGCGTCGGTGCCGGATGTTGAAGGGGCCGCCCATGTGTTTAGGTCCGCGGCGGTGACAATTCGGGCCACCCGATTAGCTGAATTGCTCGATGAAGTCGAGTGGAACGCACGCGCCGGTTCGATATCGCGTGCGGTGGATATCATGCCGGAAGTCGAAATGGAGTTCGAGGCGGTGATGGTGTACTTGAGTGACATAGGTACGTGCGTTGGTAGTCATGCGTAACAGTCAGGCACTGACGAGCTATCTGATCGCGGCTGTCAAGCGGGCCGGTGTTACGAACGTCGAGCCGCCTGACATGGGTACGTTGTTGGATACTGAGGCGACATGCTTGGAGGCCTGGCAAGCCGTTGCGAAAGCGTATTCCATAACGCTGGATGACCTGGCTCTCTGTGTTGCGGAACATTTCCGGACGGAGTGCGGGTCAGTCAACGATGTGCCTCCGCACGTTTTGAAGTTGGTCCCCGACAATATTGCGCGGCAGTACGGCACTATTCCGGTTCGTGAGGAAGATCGCCGTCTGTTTGTCGCGACCAGCGACCCAACGGACTTCGACGCCGAGCAGGCTCTTGGTTTTGCGAGTGGCCGCGCGGTCGTGTTTGTTATTGCGCCTCCGGATCAGCTCGAGGAAGCGATCGATAACTATTATGCACCGGAAAAAGCGGTGCAAACCTTCCTCGACAAACTTGGTCCACTGGATGGTGATGATATATCCGTTGTCGAGACGGAGGACGAAGACGATGTGTCTGCGGCCGAAGCTGACTCCGCGCCTGTCATCCAGCTTACCAATTTGATTTTGCGCGATGCCATCCAGCAGGATGCGAGTGATATACATATCGAACCGGGGAAGAGCGGGGGTGCCGTTCGGTTCCGTGTAGATGGAGTGTTGCGGCATTACATGCAACTGCCAATGGCAGCGATGATCCGTGTGAGTTCACGCATCAAAATTCTTGCGAAGATGGACATCGCCGACCGTATCAGGCCACAAGACGGGCGTTCGGCAATCATTGCACAGGGTAAGACGTACGACTTGCGCGTATCGACCGTCCCCACCCGAGACGGCGAGAAGATCGTCATCCGGATTCTCAATCCCGGAAACACCATAGGGCTCGGCGAATTGCGGATGACCAAGCCCGAGTTGGTGCGTTTTCGCGCGCTGCTCGGCCAACGTGATGGGTTGATCCTCGTCACCGGCCCGACGGGCTCAGGTAAGACGACGACATTGTATGCGGGTATTGGCGAACTATCGACCGGCGAGCAGAACATCATGACGGTCGAAGACCCGGTTG
The DNA here is from genome assembly GCA_036679565.1 of Gemmatimonadota bacterium. Taxonomy (GTDB): domain Bacteria; phylum Gemmatimonadota; class Gemmatimonadetes; order Gemmatimonadales; family GWC2-71-9; genus JAZDDC01. The sequence continues at coordinate 2,567 of JAZDDC010000246.1, read as the reverse complement.
AGTACGAACTCGAGTCGATCAATCAGATTCAGATCGAACCCAAGAAGGGTGTCACGTTTGCGTCCGCGCTACGGGCTATTCTACGCCAAGATCCGGATGTCATCTTCGTGGGCGAAATTCGCGACGTCGAAACGGCGGAGATCGCCATTCAAGCGTGTATGACGGGTCACCTTGTGCTTGCTACACTACATACCAACGACGCGCTTGGTGTTGTAAAACGGCTTACGGACATCGGGATCGATCCCTCAAGTATTGCCGCCACGCTCCGTGGCGCGATTGCACAACGATTGGTTCGTACCGTTTGTCCTGAATGTCATGAGAAAACCGACGGTAAGTTAACATCGGAGGAGAAGGTCCTCGCCGAAAGGAACGGTGTCGAGCCGGTCACCCGGACGGTGGGGTGCAAGGTCTGCGGAGAATCCGGATACCGTGGGCGTAACCCGGTGTGCGAAGTCATTACGATGACTCCGGAACTTCAATCGCTCATCGCAAACAAGGCACCACATCTCGAATTGCGACGTGCCGCCCATCGGGCGGGTTTTCGTGCTGTCCGCGAGAGTGCATTGGATCATGTTCGGGCTGGTGCGACAACGCTTCAGGAAGTGGAGCGCGTTTTGGGTGAACCGTCCGACAAGGATGACCTGGGTGAAGATCCTACGTCAGACCGATTCCGCAGGTTGGACAACGAGACTGATTCGGTACCAGGCCAAGAGTTGGATACCGAAGAGAAACTAGTGACCGAACAGAGAGCCGTCACAAAACCCACAAAAAAAACCGCACGTAAGAGTACTCGGCGCAAAAGAAGTGCAAAGACTACGAGGTCCAAGAAAAGAACCTCGACACATGCACAGAAGGCTGACGCCGAACCCTCCCAAAAAGATGAAAAAGAAGAGTCAAAAACCGCGGTTGTGCATCAAGTGCTGCTTGTCGAAGACGACCCTGTCACGCGAAAGCAGGCCAAACGATTGCTGATGAAGGAAGGGTATGAGGTCACTGAAGCTGTTGATGGGGAACATGCGTTGAAACGGTTGGAGGCCAACGCGGATTTCGCACTTATCGTAACCGATCTCCACATGCCTCGACTGGATGGCCGTGAAGTGATCGCCAAGGTTCGTGGCAACGTGGCAACCGCAAGTTTGCCTATCATTGTACTTACGGCGTCCACCGACCCTGAGATGGAGATCGAATTGATGGATGAGGGTGCCGACGACTATATCCGCAAACCAATTGACCCTCCATATTTTCATGCGAGAGTGCGTGGGGTGTTGCGTCGGGCAGGTGTGGCTTAACCTGGGTTTGTCTCGTCGCTCGAGTCGGTTTTTGGCGGTCGATGCCGATTCATTTTCAAGGTGACGCCACCAAAAAATTTCGATCCCGACCGTTCGATTTTGTGATTCCCTTCATAGAGATAGTCGAGGATAGCCTGGTCCCACGAGAGACCAGCCTTCGCAACCAATTGCATCCACTCTCCGTATGCCGTCTCGTCAGGTGCTTCGGTTGTACCACTCCAGATTGTAACTCTGGGATTGAAGCCACGTGACCCTGATTGGTGTCTCGAACCCTTTAGCGGCATCTCGATCAATACGCTGTCCGTCATGGGGAGTCGGAAAACGTCGGGGTCAAATGCGACACCGTAACGGCGGTACCGCTCATAATTGCGTTGGTTCATCTCAAAGACATCACGGTTGGAATTGATACCCGCTGTGATGTAGTCTCGCAACTCAAACGCCGCAGTTTTGTGTCGTGGGAACTCGGGGTCGTCGAGATAGCCGAAACTCGGCATGAACCAACCCTTGTTGAATCCCCAGTTCCGTTCCGTTACTCGGCCGCGTCTGACAAGACCGGTGTACTCGGAAAATAATTGCACGACTTGATGACTGGGGTATCCATGTGGGTTCAGGAAGATGTCTGGTAACCATCGCTTCCAAAGTTTGTTCCGAATGTTCGCTTCAGGGTATATCGGGAAATCTTGACCCGAACCTGACGTTACGTCCATGCCCAGTGAACCCAAATAGCCCGCGTGAAGGATGTAGTCCGGTGTTGTCTTGTAGAGGTCGTATGCGAGCTGTGCGCCGTCTGGGTTCGTAAACGGATGGATGATGACGTTGACTTTATCGAGCTTCTTTTGTTGTGCAGGATCCGTGAGCAACAACTCGGCGTGCCGCAATACATGGCTTGTTGAGGATACTTCGTTTGCGTGTTGACGGGCCGAGTAGATCACGGTCGGTTTGAAGGCGCTCGCTTTCATTCTTGACCAATGTGTCGTGCGTATTGGTGGCATCAACTCTAGGGCCCATGTTGGCTTCCCGAGGTAGCTGGTCCCTGCGCGATACATCGAGGCACGATCGAAAGATGCACTCATTTTTGCAAGTAGCTCGTGACCTTCGGTTGGCGGTATGGGTGTGTCCCATTGGACAATCTGCCCGCCACTATACGTCCAACCCTCCGGCACCAGGTCCGACCACGCCATGGGGGCTGCATGCGAGCCGTTTGCCGCGAGTACCGTGGTCGTTCGGGATTCGGCATTTTGTTCGTGCGTCCACTCTGCCCAGACACCCACGTCGCCG
>JAZDDC010000245.1:0-7583 GCA_036679565.1 Gemmatimonadota bacterium | reverse complement strand
ACCGTGACCGCGCAATGATACGAGTGCCCGTGGCCGTGTTCGTTGGCACACGCACCGAATGCCGCGCGATTCCTCTCCTCCGGCCAGTCAGGTCGGTGGTATCGGTGAGCGGCACTGAAACGGATGATTCGGGTCAGACGCGCGATGGCCATGATCTACGACGACATAAGGTCGCCGTCACAAACGTAATGTCCAGCCCAGTCCAATCGAAAGCACCATATGGTGTACCCACTCGGCCAGTCGATCGACGTTCCCGTCGATCACCGGGATCTGTGGTTCTTCTTCTGGGATCGTCAGGAACACGCTGGGATAGGTCATGCGCCAGATCATATTCCTGGCCTCAAACCGAAGGTGGAATCGCCGATTGAAGAAGTAACGCATTCCTAACTGCGGGCCAATATGAAACTTCCTGCTGAAGGTGAAGACCGAATCCTCCGGGACCGAATTGCCGAACACCATGCCAAGCCCAAGCCCAACGTTCGGCTCAAGGCCATTCCATGTTTTCCTGCCCGTGAGTAGTAGGTTGATTCCGGCGTCCGCCACCCACACCGTTTGCTTTGCCGTTCCGAAATTACGGGTGGGGCCGGGTGGTTCGATGGGATTCACCAAGTTGCGTTGGAGATCCGACCCCACGGCCCCCAGGAACAGAGCTAACGAACCACCAACGTGTGCGTCCCACCGTGCGCCCACAAGCGGCCCGGCTGACGGCCCCACGCCGGCTTTTCCCCTTCCGCCCACGAGGTAACCACCCATGAATGTCACGGTCTGTTTGATGCGGAGATCTCGATACGGCGATGTGACCGGCAGGTGGCCGACCTGTGCGCTTGCCACTTCGACACCAAGTGCGAGCGTAGTGGCCAGCCCGAGGGCTGAGGCCGTTCTGCTAATTCGGTGAATCCTCATGGTTAACTTCCAGCTCCTTCTTGTAGGTCCCGCCCGGTCATTTCGGCCGGAATGTCGATACCCATGAGGTTCAGCACCGTAGGCCCGACGTCGCTCAAACACCCTCCAGAACGGAGCCTGGCCGATCTTGATCCATTAGGTGAAATCATAACGAACGGTACCGGGTTCGTCGTATGTGCGGTGTGTGGGCCCTGGGTTTCTGGGTCGATCATCAATTCGCAATTACCGTGATCCGCGGTGATGAATACCACGTGACCGCTTGTTTCGGCGGCCGCAAGTACTCTGGTGAGGCAGTGGTCCACCGTTTCGACGGCTTTGATAGTTGCCGGTATTACACCAGTATGCCCCACCATGTCCCCATTTGCGTAATTGCAAAGCGTGAAATCGTGATGACCGGATTTTAGTGACTTACAGAGCACGTCCGTGATGCCTGGCGCACTCATTTCGGGCTGGAGGTCGTAGGTCGCCACCCTTTGTGAGGCCACAAGCTCACGCTCCTCGCCAGAAAAAGGTGATTCGATTCCACAGTTGAAGAAGTACGTAACGTGCGCGTACTTTTCTGTTTCTGCCGTGCGGAACATAGTTTTGCCGGCGTTGGAGACCACCTCCCCCATGAATCGCGCGAGGGTCACGGGTGGGAACGCGGTGGGAAACGGAAATTCTTCCTTATATTGAGTCATAGTCACCAGGTCGATGACTGGCCGTTGACCGGTGTCAAAGTCATTGAACCCGTCGATCGCCAGGGCGCTGACGATTTGGCGCATACGATCGGCGCGGAAGTTTAAGCAAAAAACTCCGTCGCCATTTCGGATCGTGCTTACGGCCTTACCATCTTGCTGCGCCACGAGCGGTTTGATGAATTCGTCGCTTTCATCGCGCGCGTAGCATTCCTCAATAGCAGCTCCGATGTCGGAAACGCGTCGTCCCGTACCGTGGACCATCGCGTCGTACGCGAGCTTTGTACGTCCCCAACGTTTGTCACGATCCATTGCGTGATAGCGCCCGGTGGCCGAGGCGATCACGCATGGTACGCCGTTTTGAGTAGAAGACTGTGCAAGCTCTGTCACATTGCGCATGAAATCGGCCGCTGATCTCGGTAAGGTGTCGCGCCCATCGAGAAAGGCGTGTATCGCAACCCGCGTGATCTTTTGGCGCTTGGCCATTGACAGCACACCGGCTAAGTGGCGGTGAACCGCATGCACGCCGCCGGTCCCCAAGAGACCAACGATGTGTAGTGTCCCGTCGCGTCCGCGTAATGCCGAACACAAATCCACCAGTTCGGGTATAGTATTGAATGATCCAGAATCCATGGATTCGCTGATTCGTACGATATCCTGTGGCACCACACGTCCTGCCCCAAGGTTCAAATGTCCCACCTCGCTATTGCCCATCTGTCCTACCGGAAGGCCCACGGCCGGCCCGGACGCATCCAGCAGGGTCATAGGTGAACGTTCGACAAGTCTTTGCCAGGTGGGAGTTCTGGCAAGGGCAATGGCGTTGCCCTCTTCCTCCCGGCGATGACCCCACCCATCCAGCACTATCAGGACGACGCGTTGGGACATTGGTTAGCGGGCCTTTGACATCGATTGTTACCTTTCCTAGAATCCCATAACGGTATGACGATGCGGCAATCTACCCCTGTCAAAACCGGGCTACCACCCTGGTATACAATCCTGATTCTACCGGTAATCTTGCCCAATCCACTGGTTGCGCAGGCTCGGTATGAGGTGGCGCGCCAGGAGAACTTCCGCCGGGCGCCGGATCCGGCGGGCCGCCTGTTGGCCAGTCTCAATCAGGGGACCGAAGTCAATCTGAATGATACCCGTGGCCCTTGGATGGAGGTCACAATCGAGGGTTGGGTCTGGCAGCGTTCGCTGCGGAACACAGCTCGTGACGGATTTGATCTGGAAATCATTCCACCAACCGGTGAAAATTTGCGCGATGCGCCGAGTGGCTCGGTGATCGGCCGGTTGCGTCAGGGGTTTCTGGCCGAAGAGGTAGGCCGCGACAACGGGTGGGTAAGGATCCGTCGCACGGGTTGGATGTTTGGCCAATCGCTCAATCAGGTCGGCGTGCCTCGCTCCGTTCCGTCGGCCAGTGGTCCGTCTCGGACACCATCCGCGGACCAGGTCGGGTTGGATTACGCGCTGACCGATCGCGACGCTACGGTGTTCAGGGAGGCAGCCGGAGATACCGCCGGAACAATGCGTGGCGGGTTGCCGGTCCGGATCGTGTCCAGAGCGGGCGATTGGGTGAAGATCCGAACCGAAGGATGGGTGCGTGAGGAGGATCTGCGTTCCTCCGAGCAGGGTGTGTTGGTGGGTGTTAGCGGGGCGGAGGTTCGCGCAACACCCGGTGCGTTTGATGGTCAAACAGTGCAATGGCGGCTTCAATTTCTTTCGGTGAAACAGGGAACGGGTCTTCGCGCGTTGATCCCGGAAGGGACCGCGTATATGCTGGCTCGTGGCCCGTTGCCGGAGGCCAGTTTTGTGTATGTGTTGCTCACACCCGACCAGGCGGTCGAATTGGAACGCGTGAGTGGAATCACTGAGCTGACGGTACTGGGGCGTGTGCTTGGTGTGTCGCGGTTCCTTGCCAATCCGGTGTTGCAGCTCATCGAAATGCAGGTTCGCAGCCGGTGACCACGCAGAAAGAGATCGTATAACATGGATGAGTTACTACACGAAAGAATTCTCCGAGCCTTGGACGGTTTGGACGACGAACAGGCGCGGAAGGTTATCGACTACGTCGATTTTCTGCAGTCGAAATATGGAAGCCGTGCAAACCAACCGTCCACCCTCGAGCGTATCGCAGATGGTGTGGAAGATACGTTGCGTGTCGGGAAAGTCCCGTTCGCCGCAATCAAAGGCACACGGTCGGTGTTGAACACGGCGGACAAGTTTGTCAAAGGTGTCACAGACGCAGGGCGGGCCGTCGTTGACGAAATTCAATCGCAACTGCAAAGAGCGGAGGAGGAAGCGGGCAGGGACAAAAGCGAAGTGTCTGAACAGAAGAATCGCGAGGGAGAAAACGACCAACCTGAAACCAGCGATACGAAGGAAGATTCCCACGGTGGCTGAGTTTCACGCGGCTTGACCGCTTGGTGTGCCTTTGGTAACTTCGGCTATGGAAACCCAAACTTCGAATAACACTGCCCGTCATCGCACAACCGCGAGGCGGGTTTTTGCGTATTAGCCCATGGCCAAACTCCGTCCAGGCTATGCATTCACGTTCGACGATGTGTCACTTGTTCCTCGTTTCGCAAAAGTTCATCCCGCCGATGTCGATGTAACAAGTCGCTTCACCAAAACTATCTCGCTCAACATCCCCGTTATCTCCGCCGCGATGGATACGGTCACGGAGGCTGAGATGGCAATCGCCATGGCGCGGGCGGGTGGCATAGGTGTCATCCACAAAAACATGACGGTCGATCGGCAAGCGTCGGAGGTGGATCGAGTCAAGCGATCAGAAAGCGGTATGATCCTCAATCCGATTACGCTTGGCCCGGACAGACCCATTCGCGAAGCCAGTGCTCTCATGGCGCGGTTCAAAATATCCGGTGTACCGATCGTTGACGATCATGGGCGATTGGTCGGTATCATCACCAACCGAGATCTACAGTTCGAGAAGAGCCTCGATCGACCGATATCGGACGCCATGACAAAAACAGATCTCATCACCGCGCCTGTTGGTACCACATTAGAAGAAGCCGAAATCATTCTCGGCAAACACCGCATCGAGAAGTTGCCGGTCGTGGATGAAAATGGGATGCTCAAAGGGTTGATAACAGTAAAGGATATTTTCAAACGGCGCGATTTTCCGGATGCCAACAAGGACAAACACGGAAGGCTCCGCGTGGCCGGCGCGGTAGGCGGTGGCTCAGATGCCAACGACCGCGCAAAAGGGTTATTGGATGCCGGTGCCGATGTCATCGTCGTCGATTCTGCTCATGGGCATTCCGAAGGCGTGTTGAACACCGTCGAAAAGCTGCGCAATGCTTTCCCTGAAGCGCAAATCGTTGGCGGTAATGTTGCCACCGAAGAGGGCGCGCGTGCATTGGTGGAGCGGGGAGTTGACGGGGTAAAAGTCGGTGTGGGCCCTGGCTCCATTTGCACAACACGTGTCGTCACCGGCATCGGTGTTCCCCAGGTAACCGCCGTCATGGATGCTCGGCGCGGTGCCGGCGATGTCCCCGTGATTGCAGATGGCGGAATTAAATTCTCGGGTGACTCGGTGAAGGCAATGGCGGCGGGTGCGGATTGTGTCATGCTCGGGTCAATGCTGGCGGGTACGGAGGAAAGCCCGGGCGAAAGTTTCCTGCTCGAAGGGCGCCGTTTCAAGATGGTGCGTGGCATGGGTTCGCTTTCGGCCATGCAAGAGGGATCCGCTGATCGATATTTCCAAGAGGGAGACCTCTCACCGCAGAAGATGGTGCCCGAAGGAATCGAAGGCCGCGTTCCGTACCGTGGACCGGTCGCTGATGTGATTCATCAAATTGTTGGTGGGGTCCGCAGTGGTATGGGGTACTGTGGTGTATCGACAATACCGCAGCTGGGCAGTGAGACGGAATTTGTTCAGATCACGACCGCGGGGCTGCGTGAATCGCATCCGCACGATGTCGTTATTACTCGCGAGGCACCGAATTACAGTACATCGTAGGTGGGTTGCTGAACCACGTAACGCACCTACCGGGCGCAGTTGCGGTTTTCGAGCTGATAGAGTATTGACGGAGCGCGTATGCGTTGTTTCCTTCGCGAGCTTTGAAGAATGACGATTCGAGGGTCTGGCGAATCGCGCGGTCGTGTCGTTCTTCGCTACACTCGACCGCAAAAAGCTTGGCGAGTTGTCGCCTCCACCGTTAGCTCGCGCGGAGTGACAGCCGCGAGGTGCGGCCTCCAATGCTCTACGTTGGAGCGTTTCGCGAGGCTTCGGTGAGTTCTGATTCGGTGGTCCCCGCAGCGCGCGTTGGCGAGCAACATCAGCTTTACGTCGTCCTGACCCGTCCGCAGCTCGGCACAGCGCGCGAAGGGGACCACCGAATCAGAACATCTTCCACCACAACCAACCCAGGCCCACAGTAAGATCATTCCGAATGCAAAGCCTCGACCGGGTCGGTCCGCACCATCCTTCCGAATGGTCGTTCGGTAGCGTGGCGGTGCACCCTTCGTCCGCCACCGTACCCAACCCACGATCCCACTCAATAAAGAACAGCCCGAACGAAACCGCCCGGGCTGTTTTTCATTGCGTGTCACTAAAAAACAACTACATCAACCTTTTCCAGAACCTTTTTCAGCCCAAGGCTTACGCTCGAAGTAACTGTCCATCATCTCCTTGGTCTTGCCGGACAACAGGACTAGCGCCAACAGATTCGGCAAGATGACAATTCCTAAAAAGATATCACCCAAGTCCCAAGCAACCGTCGGTGCGATAACTGCACCCAACACGTGCATGCCAACGTAAACCACCTTGTAGGGCATGACGGCGTTTGGTCCCAACAAGTACGTCGCGCACCGGTCACCGTAATAGCTCCACGAGATCGCCGTTGACAGTGCAAACAGGAGTACTGAAATCAGCACGATGTAATGACCAAAGTCTCCAAAGCCGGACAGTCCACGTCTGAACGCCATCATCGTGAGCGGCGCGCCACCTTCGGGTGCGTCTCCGTATAAGACTCCGTACGTCGTTCCGTCTGCACCGGTCGCGTTGCCGGCTACCGGGTTGATCGTGCCGGAGAACGTTTGGGTCTGCTCCTCATCGGTGTAGAACACTTGCACCGGAATGTCGTGCCAGGCGAACGATGCTCCGCCGACCGTTATCTGTTGCTGGCCGTTGACGACGGTAATCGGCCCTGGCGGATCGACAGGGACCAGTGCGCCGTCCGCTTCGGTAACGACGTATGCCAGATCGCCGCCGTCGAGTGTCATTTCGGAAGGAACGGTTGCGCTGTGCGAGCCGGTGAGGATGATCACGAGGGCCGTCATCGTGACGATGACGATTGTGTCGATGAACGGTTCAACCAAGCCAACGACGCCTTCGGAAACAGGCTCGTCCGTTTTCGCGGCCGCGTGCGCGATTGGAGCCGAACCCTGCCCGGCTTCATTCGAGAACAATCCGCGATCAACACCCCAGTTGAGCGTCACCAAGATTGCGCCAATGCCCATACCGGCCACACCAGCTGTGGGGTTGAAAGCTTCCCGAAAGATCAACCCGAAGGCGGGAAACAAACCGTCAATATTCAACAGGATAATGACCATCGCCCCGGATACATAAATTCCGGCCATCACTGGCGCGAGAATTGATGTAACACGTCCAATCCGGGAGATTCCGCCGATGATTACCGCACCTACAATGCCGCCCGCAATGAGACCGGTCACAAGGTTTGGAATACCGAAAAAGGTTTCGACCGTGTCGGCAAGGGTATTTGCCTGGACGGCGTTACCCGTGATAAAGGCTGTGAGCCCAAGCATGATGGCGAAGAAAACGGCCAATGGTTTCCACGCCTCGCCGAGCCCGTTTTGGATGTAATACATGGGACCGCCCGATACGGTACCTTCCCATTTACGTCCCTGAGCATCGGGGCTTTGGATGGATCGGTACCGTTGTGCCAGCGTCACTTCTGAGAATTTGGTGGCCATGCCGAGCCCGGCGGTCACCCACATCCAGAAGAGAGCGCCAGGACC
>JAZDDC010000244.1:0-3270 GCA_036679565.1 Gemmatimonadota bacterium | reverse complement strand
ATGACACGGTCACCGGTGATGACCCGTCTGCTGATGGCGTCAGTGACGGTTTCTTTGGGCATCTCTGCCCATTTGTACAGCGTTACGGTTGCTCGGTCAGCCATGTTCCCTCGTCAATCAAGTGGTTTAGTCCGCATACCCACGGTGCCGACAATAGTGGGAGCGGATATAACCGGTGGAGACTCGACGGAGCAAGAATCGGCGTCTGGCGCATGGAGCATTGCTATGACACCCGACCTCCCTGGAGGGCCACTAAATCAAGAAACAGGAGAACGTTAGGATGCCGGCGAGACGTTCAATGCCCGGTGTGGGCCGCATCTCACTGATTTACACGTTGGGGGACAACCCTGGCAATCACGCGTTCATGGACCAGCGGCCCGACAAGTCGACCGCATTGACCGCGTCAATAGGCGAAGATTTTGCCGATTGTAGTTGGCCGGTCACGGTGAAGGCACATGCCGCGACCCCACCAAAGCGGTTGAGGTTTTACATCAACCAACTCAAAGACGCGGTCGGCCAGGGCTTCTATATGAATCCCCGGTCCGGTGCGGGTGTCTATTGGCGGTGGACAGGTTTCGTACCGCCGGGCTTACATCCGGAAAAGCATGTGCCGATTAAACCAGCGCAAGAACCGACGATTGAGATTGCCGCCGGCACGGGTCAACGCTCGGGTCAGGGGAAGGGTCCTCCGTGCGGGATCTATTTGCTCGATGATGCAACACGATGGATTGGCGATGGATTCTACGGCCAGATCCACGGGGCAACGGCAATCTCCGGAGGCGTTAACGAAGATTTTGCACAATCGCGGTGGCCGGTGGTCATCAAGGTTCACCCCGATGTGCGGCGACTCAAGTTGGCCCGGTACCTCACCGATCTGGATTCCTGTGTTTCGCAGGGCTTGTTTTTCGACGCGGGGTTAAGCCAACTACATTAACCCCGACGTTACGGCCAGCGTCGCTTCTCGACCCTTTGCAGTTCGTTCATCGTCCGCCCGGGTCGAAACGCTTCGCGGGTGGATAAATTCAGACGATCACCGGGTGCCAAGAAATAGAAAAGCCCACCGCTGTCGATTTGTCGTTGCGCGTCATACACCGCAACGTACGTCCCGCCCAACACCTCCGCCGTATCACCTTGAATAACGAGCGCCGTGTTTTCGTCCAAACCCAGGCCCAGCAGCTCTGGGCGGGCTTCGATTATTTCGATCATGTCAAACTGGCGATTGCGCTTAAGCAAATGCTGATCGATAGCGACGTTGCGCAAGAAAACCTTCGTGTCCAAATACGAATCCGCCAACCGCCATTGCCTGCCACCGCCAAACCACACACCTCGGGCTCGTCGTACCGGCGCCGCAAATCGGTCGGTGTCCGCTTCATCCCGATCGTACGTGTGCACGACGACCACATCGGTGGCGCCTAACATTTTCAACGTCCGCGCGCCGGCCCAATATTGGTCATAGGCTTCCGCACCGCCCGCCGTCGGGATAACCACGAACGGAACGTCGATGCCGCCGGCTAGGTCGATGAAACGGCGCCAGATAGTCGTGTCGCGCAACGCACCCCCAACGGGCATGATGGCGCCGCTCGACGGTCCAATGTCTTGCGCCGAAGAAACAGACGTACCAAGGCCACATAACACCAGTAATGTCAGCGGAATGCGCATGCCTCGCTCCTTTTTTTGGTATTCGATCGTGAAGGGACGGTGTCTCAGGCGCAAAAGACCGCGCCCATTTCATGTAGCTCTGTGATAGCACTTTCGGAGTAGCCAAATTCCGCGAGGACATGGGTCGTATCTTGCCCCAAGATCGGTGCCGCAGAAGGTACGGCGGTTGGACTTTCACTAAATTTGATCGGGCAGCCGAGCGACTTCACTTTGCCAAGCTTTGCATGATCAACTTCCTTAACCATCTCACGGGCCAACGTCTGCGGATGTTCGAGCATAGCAGCGATATCGAGGACGGGTCCTGCCGGAACACCGGCACTCTCGAGAAGGGCCAACCAACCCTTGGTGGTCTTGCCAGCTAGGGCTACGGCCAGAATTTCCGTTAGCTCAGTCCGGTGCTCCATGCGATCCGCATTCGTCCGGAAACGGGGATCCCGCAGCAGCTCCGACATTCCCAACACCGGTGGCAGACGCCGCCAACTGGCTTCGGAGGAGGCGCCAATGTTGATCCAGCCATCCGCCGTCACGAACGCTTGATACGGTGCGCTCAACGGATGCGCCGATCCCATCGGCTCAGGTGACGTACCCGTTGCAAGCGTGATCGCAGACTGCCAAAACGTCTGTGCAATGCCCGCTTCGAACAATGACGTTTCGACGAGTTGTCCGATGCCGCTCCGCTGGCGTTCGACATACGCGGAGACGATTCCCAGGGCCGCAAGCATCCCTGCCGTAATGTCCGTAATGGGCACACCGACCTTCACGGGCGGACGGTCCGGACCTTCACCGGTGATACTCATCAATCCACTGTAACCCTGAGCGATCAGATCAAACCCTGGCAATGATGCGAACGGACCGGACCGACCAAATCCGGAAATCGCGCAGTAAATCAAACCAGGGTTGAAAGCATGCAGTGTTTCGTAACCGAATCCGAGCTTGTCCATGGTGCCGGTCCGATAGTTTTCAATCAGCACGTCGGCCTTGCGAAGCATCGTACGAAGAACTTCTTTACCGCCCTCTCGCTTGAGGTCCAGCGCAATGCCTCGCTTGTTCCGGTTGAGCATCATGAAGGCCGCGGACTCGCCCTGAATGCTCGGCGGCACCATGTCGCGGGACGAGTCACCACCGGGAAGCTTCTCCACTTTGATGACATCCGCGCCCAGGTCCGCCAACAACATTCCACAGGCCGGCCCGGCCATGATATGCGCGAGTTCAATTACCATGACCCCGGTCAAGGGGCCGGTGCGCTTTTCCTTCATGTTGCCTCGAGGTCAGTGGCGGTGGCGATCGACCACAATCCGGCCGTCGGTTACTGGCCCCGTCTGCGACGCGGTGGTGCCGGTGGGAGTGCATCGACCAACATTATCATCCGTTGCCGCATCGCTTCGTCGGGCAGCCGACCCACGCCACCGCCAATGTTGTCCATCATGTGGCGAGCATTGCTCGTGCCTGGCGTGACGACGGTGACCGCAGGATGGCTCAGCGTGAATTTGATGAAAAACTGCGCCCAGGTCGTAGCGTCGAATTCGCTGGCCCAATCCGGAACGTCCCTGCCGTCTACCCGTTGCCATAGGCGAGTTCGCCCGAACGGGTAGTAAACAAGCACGCCAATGT
>JAZDDC010000243.1:0-7007 GCA_036679565.1 Gemmatimonadota bacterium | reverse complement strand
GTTGCAATGTAGTTTTGGAAGTATGGTAACGGAGCATTTACCGGCCTTACATTTAATGTTTCGCCCCGACTGTTGCGTTTTTCACGCGGTGGGCGGTGGGTCGGTGCGTACGATGGATTGCTACGTTACGGCAAGGGCCCCCAGCCTGAAGAACGGCGCGTGATCGAATGAATAACGGACGACCCGTGCTCGTGGCACATTCGTATTTCTTGCGCTACGATCCGAAACAATGGAAGCGCATGGAACCGTATCCGCCATTGGGCACCCTTTCTGCCGCCTCGAGCCTACGAAGAAACGGTCACGATGTCTACGTCTTCGACGCCATGCTCGCCAATGGCGTGGAAGATTTTTTTACAGCATTGGACGATGTACAACCCGCGATCGTCACGATCGTGGAAGACAATTTCAATTTTCTCACGAAAATGTGTACGACGCGGATGAGGGACGCGGCTTTCAAAATGATTCGCGCGTCTAAAGACGCCGGTTGCCGAATAGCAGTAAACGGATCCGATGCAACAGACAGAATCGCAGACTACCTCCGGGCGGGCGCCGACGCCGTCGTCATGGGAGAACCGGAGGAGACACTAACCGAACTCGTGACCACCTGGCGCAATGATGCCAACGCGACACTGGTGGGTATTCCTGGGTTGGCCCTGTCCGCACCTCAGACAGGTTGCCCAAAGATTGTGCGGACACCACCGCGTGACACCATAGCCAATCTAGATGATCTTGCACCGCCCGCATGGGATCTGATCGATGTCAAACGCTACCGGGACAAGTGGAATCATTCGCACAATCGGTTCTCTTGGAACCTTGTTGCATCCCGCGGTTGTCCGTACAAGTGTAACTGGTGCGCGAAGCCCATTTTCGGATCCAGGTACGCGCAACGCTCACCCAAAAGCCTTGCTCACGAACTAACACACGTATTGGATAAGTACGCACCCGACCACATCTGGTACGCCGATGACATCTTCGGTTTGACTGGCGACTGGATTGAGTCGTTTTCGGCGGAAGTGTCACGTGTGAACGCTCGCGTCCCGTTCATGATGCAATCTCGCGCAAACCTGATGACACCCCGTGTTGTCAACGCGCTGCAGGCCGCTGGGGCCGAAGAGGTGTGGCTCGGCGCCGAATCTGGATCTCAGCAGGTCCTCGACGCCATGGAGAAAGGCACGACCGTTCAACAGATCCGAGATGCCACGCACCGCCTTCAAGACGCCGGTATCCGGGTGGGATGGTTCATCCAACTCGGATACCCCGGCGAAAAATGGCCCGATATTTTAAAAACCAGGGACTTGATCCGCGAAACGGGCCCCGATGACATTGGTGTTTCCGTTTCCTACCCACTACCCGGAACAAAATTCTTTGAAAACGTGAAGAATGAACTTGGCTCGCAAACCAATTGGAGGGACAGCGCGGAGCTGGCGATGATGTTTCGGGGGACCTACTCGACGGAAATATATCGTCGCACTCGAGACGTACTGCACGCGGAGTTGACCACGCAAGACGGTCCGGGATTGGAGCGGGAATGGGATCGGCTTGATTACCTGCAACGACTACACAACTCGACACAACTCCTTCACGCGAGTGGCTAACCCACAATCCGGCGCCACACAGCGTTTTCGTGCAGCGTATGCGGAGCATCGCCGCCGCGAAGGACGGGACACAGGTAATCAAACACACCAGCTGCCGTATGTACCACACGGACCGTTGCAAAAGTTGTGGGCGGTTCGCGCACGGTCGTTCGAGACCGCAATGCACCGGGTGGTCGAACCCTTCGAACAAAGAGCAAACCGGCCACTACAGGTGGTGGACCTGGGCGCAGGAAACGGTTGGTTCACGTATCGAATGACCAAGCGAGGTCATAGCGCGGTCGCGATCGACTTTCGGTCCGACAACATCGATGGACTCGGCGTGACAACAGCACGCCGACAAGACAACATGGGATTCAAGAAAGTTGTTGCGGATTTTGCCCAACTTGCATTAGCCTCCGACTTTGCCGACATCTCCGTGTTCAACGCTTCTTTCCACTACGCAACTTCCCTGTCCAAACTGCTGGCCGAAACAGTACGTGTCACACGTGCCGGTGGCAGGATTTTGATCATCGACACCCCGTTCTACAACTCACGTGAGGCCGGGGAACAGATGGTGGCGGAAAAGAAACAAAACGCGGTTGCGATTTTTGGAGACCTGGCGCGTGACTTAACCGCCATTTCGTTTCTGGAATTCCTCACGCATACCGAGCTAATCGACGCATCAGTGCCGCTCGGGATCCACTGGGTTCGTCACAGGGTTCGCTACCCCATATGGTATGAGCTGCGTCCGCTGCTGGCGCGGTTGAAAAGAAGACGATCGCCGTCTCGTTTTGACGTCTGGGAGGGAATAGTTACTTAGTCGCCGAGACGGCCGTTGTACATTGCCTCAAAGCGACTAACTGTCCAGTCCGCGTCGTGCTTTGCAACCTCCGCTTGAGCGGCACTGGCCACCGCAACACGCCGTTCGTCATCACGCAAGATTTTTCGAATCTCCGAGGCAAATTTTACGTCGTCGTCGGACTCAACCGCCACGGCACCTTCGGGCGCCCAGTCAGCAATATGTCCCACCGGTGAGCCGATGGTTGCCACCCCACATGACGCTGCTTCTCTGGCCACAAGCGGACCGGCCTCGTGGTGTGACGTTACAACGTGCAGATGCGCGGCCATCATCAAAACACGCACTTCGGTTTGCGGCAACCACCCATGAAAGGTCACGAAATCCGAAAGCTGTAGTCTCGAAGCGAGTTGATGCAACTCGCCGTCCAGCGTGTCCACGCCAACCATGTCGAGATGAAAGGGGAAATCTGTGCCTTTGAGTCGCGCCGCCGCGCGCAACAGAAGCGTTTGGTTCTTGACCCGGTTGATGCTCGCGACATGTATCAAACGATATGGTGCGTCGGCGATGGGTTGGGGTTGTTGCAATGGCCAACGTTGGAGATCAACACCCAGCGGGGTAGACACTGGGGTAACACCGAGCCTTTCAACGTGCCTGAACATCCCGGAACTTGCAACCGTGACACCATCCACACGCCGCAGCACGGTTCTGACGACGAACCGGCCCTTACGAGTCCGGCAACTCCCGTACGCTATGTCTGGCATGGACACCAACTCACCACCCGCGACGTGAACGTAGACAGGGCGACGTATTAAACGCGCCGCGACAAGCGCTACCGCTCCCGGAGTCGATGCCCAAAACGCGTGCACCACGTCAAAACGGCGCCGCCGATGTGCGCTCCAGATCTTCCGCACCACGACCCAGACGGAATGACCGTCGAGCGCGTGCACTTTCGCGCCGGCGAATTCGAAACATGGCGGTTGACCCGTCTGACGAAGTGCAAATACCTCTACGGAATGTCGGCGCGCCAACCTTTCGACAATCCAATGCAGGCAGGGGATTCGACGATCCTCGCGGGCGCCGTCCAGACCACCCGGAACCACAAGACAGATTCTCAAATCGCCAACAGATCTCGGACGAGCGGCACAGCATCGCCAGCCCGTGGGGAAAGTGTCAATTGCCAACCACCGTTCGCGGCCAGCCACTTCAGGACCGGAACGCGCGAGACAGTCAAACGATCGAATCCAGCCTCCTCGTCACGACCAAGCAACGACAGGATTTCGTCAGCATCAAGAGGAGTCACGCTGGCAACTTCTCCGTGTCCGAGTATACACACAAGAGGAGCCAGATCGCATGGATCTGGAGAAGACGTTCCCTTTAGGGGGACTACGACCTTCTTCTTCCCAGTCGAAAGCATGCGCGGAGTAATCGTCCGCAATTCCGAGAATTCAGCCGCAGCGCCCGCCAGCAAACCGATGCTCCTGCGATGAAACCAAATCCTTGGCTCCGGATGGAGCTGCACGTAAATGGCATCGTCGCTCAGCATCTCAAAGCCCGCACGATGCAATGCGTAGGCCAGCGTGCTCTTTCCACTACCAGACGCGCCGACTAGTAACACCAGGCGCTGGCCCATCGCCACCGCGCTAGCGTGTACCGGACATCGGTCGATGGACGTCACGAGCATCAGCGTCAGCGTATCCAAGAGTCCGGTGCGGAGGTGGTCGGAATGTTCGAGGAGCGCGGTTGTGATTTCGGCGTCGGCACACCCGCGATCGACGTCCACGTTGCCCACACAACCCTGGCCTGTGATGACAAGGTGGTTTACAGAACGCAAATCGTAGTGAAAATTTGGCGTGTCCTTCTCGTCGCCACCTTCTCGGATACGAATATTGATGATGAACGACGAATCAGTGATTAGTTCCGGTGGCAAACGCCGCCAGTACCCGTACCACGCTTCCAGGAACGACAACATGCGCCTGCTATTCGTACGGTAGGTCACTGGGTGCCCAAACACAGGCAACGTCATACTGTGCGGCAGTGATGTGCGGCGATCGAGTGGATCGGAGGTGCCCCCATCACTCATGGTGACGGGGCCTTCACTGCGCGCAGACTAATCCACGCTCGCCACCGCACCCAAACCAGAGGTTGCAGTGGCTTTGCGTTTGGCGCGCTTAGCTCGAGGCTTACGTTGTAATCTTGTGACCAACAGCACCACCAATATCCCTGCAAAGAGAATCGGCTTGGTCGTATCGGCCTTCACGAGCCAGAGGTAGTGAAGTACGCCGAACGCCGTAGACACGTAGACCGTCTTGTGCAAGGCGTTCCAACGTTTTCCACCCAACCGTTTGATCCACCCCTTTGTCGATGTGACTGCAAGCGGTGTCAACAGCACCAGCGCGGCGAACCCCACCGTGATGTAGGGTCGTTCCACGATGTCCTCGATGATGAAACTCCATCCAAAGAATTGATCGAGAACAAGATACGTGAGAAAGTGGAGGACGGCGTAGAAGTAGGCAAAGAGTCCCAACAGTCGGCGCATCCCGATCAGTGCACCAATACGTGTCCACCGTGTCACGGGTGTGACACCGAGGGCAACCAACAGTGTGATAAGACCGGTGGTGCCCGTACGGTGGGTTATGTCCTCAATGGGGTTAGCACTCAAACCTCCCGTCAAGCCATCGAACGCGATGAGTCCGAATGGAGCAAGACACGCAATCCATGTGACCGGTTTGAGCACTCGCCGAACCCACTGCGCCTGCGTCACGTTTTCCTCCGACTAAAGTGAAGCTTCTACCAACTAGTAGTTGACCGACAGGTCCATTCCAGCGTAAAGAGAGCCAACCTCTTCCGCGTACCCATTGAACATCAACGTGCGGCGTTTGAAGAACTCCCCAATCCGCCGCTCACGGGCCTGGGTCCAACGCGGGTGATTGACCTCGGGATTCACATTCGAGTAAAACCCGTATTCACGACGGTTTGACACCTGCCACGAATTCATTGGCTGTTGTTCGGTGAACCGGATCCGCACAATCGACTTGATACTCTTGAACCCGTACTTCCAGGGAACGACCAACCGGAAAGGTGCGCCGTTTTGGTTTGGTAGTGGACGACCGTAGAGACCTGTTGCGAAGATGGCGAGCGGGTGCATGGCCTCATCCATCCGAAGACCTTCAACATACGGCCAGTCAAGCACACTACTACGTTGTCCCGGCATTTGCTCCGGATCCAAAAGCGTCGTGAACTCCACGAACTTTGCCTTGGACGTTGGCTCAAACCGCGGTAGCAATTGGTTCATTGAGAACCCTTCCCAGGGGATCACCATGGACCACGCCTCCACACAGCGCAGGCGATAGATGCGCTCCTCGGTGGTGATGCCACGAAGTAGATCATCCAGATCCAAGTCGCCTGGTTTGTTGCATTCTCCGTCCACCTTCACCGTCCACGGGGACGTGCGCAACGAACCGGCATTACGAGCGGGATCTTCTTTCCGGACACCAAACTCGTAAAAATTGTTGTACGTCGTCACGTCATCGTACGGTGTCAGTTTATCCTCGGCCCGTGCCGATCCCGTGGGCGATTCGGCCGCATAGGCGTTACGTCCCAGTACCAACGGAACGGACGCAGCTGCACCGACTGCAGCAACACCACCGACGAATTGACGACGGTTGAGGTAAACTTGTTCCGGTGTGATTTCCGATGATTTGATGTCACTTGCGCGCTTCACCAACATGGTGATCGACTCCCAAGAAAAATCCGAGTAATCCTTCACATCTACAATGCACGATACGACGAGCTGGTTCCGCACCGTACTGATAGACCATGTTCATTAGGACAATCTAACGTTCGACTAACCGATTTATTGTTCTACCACCGTCGCCCCGGTAGAAGCTCGAGCCGGGCACCGGGGCCACACCGATGTGTTTCGTCAGCCACTCGGCAAAAATGTTATCCGGCTCATCACTCAAGTCCGAGAAGTCAGCCAACACATAATAGGCCCCCGCCGGTGGCGTTAGGCGAAAACCAGCGGCCAAGAGTCCGTTGCAAAGCAGGTCTCGTCGTTCGCGGTAGTCTCGCTTGAGACTATCGTAGTAATCGGCCTTCAAGGACTCCAACCCAGCGGCCACACCCTCTTGCAATGGCGCCGGCGCCCCAACGGTCAGGAAATCATGCACCTTTCTGATTGCGCCACTCAACGCTGGCGGGGCAACGATGGTGCCAATCCGCCAACCCGTCACACTAAAGGTCTTCGAAGCCCCGCTCACCGTTACAGTCCGTTCGCGCATTCCGGGCAGCGTGGCCAAGGGGATATGCTCCCCCTCGTAAAAAATTTGTTCGTAGATCTCATCGGTAAACGCCACGACATCGTATTTTACACAGAGTTCCGCGATGGCCAACAGTTCATCGCGGGACAACACCCGACCCGACGGGTTGTTAGGCGTGTTGAGCACAATCGCGCGGGTTTTCGCGCTGAACGCCTCGGCAACGCGATCCAGATCCAGCGAGTCCGCGATGGGCATGGGGACGAACACGGGTTTTGCACCACACAGAATGGCGTCCGGACCGTAGTTCTCGTAGTACGGTTCGAAAACGATGACCTCGTCACCCGGATCCACCACGGCCATGAGGGCCGAAACCAT
>JAZDDC010000242.1:0-2678 GCA_036679565.1 Gemmatimonadota bacterium | reverse complement strand
TGCTCGGCTCAAAGGGCGAACGACAACCGTTCGTCCCGCGGACGTGTTTTTGGTGTTCGATGCCGGCACTGAGGCGCTGGCTGGTCGGTTCCGAATCGAGGATCACGGTGAAGACGGTGTCGTTGTTCGCGACCTCGAAGGCGATACGACCGTCGCCAAAGCCCCAACCATGGTCAGCTCGCAAAGTCCAAGGGAGCGAGCCATTTGGTTCGCTGGTTACGTGGCAACACCAATGGATCAACTACCGCGAAACGGAATCACCATTGAAACCGTTCCGTTCGCACGTGCGGTAGAAAAAGCCCGCACACAGATCTCTGCGTCTCGCGTACAACGCGATGCAGATCTCATCGAGTTGACGTGTAGTGGTCCGAGTCCGGATCTGGCCCATGGTCTTTGTGAACAAGTACTCGACAACTATGTGCAGTTGCGCACCGATCTACAACGGGTTGAAGCAACCACCACGTTGCGCACCGATCTACAACGGGTTGAAGCAACCACCACCGCCGAGTTCTTACGCGGTCAGGTGTCGAGCCTCGGCGAACAGCTTGTCACCGCCGAAGACCGTCTCGAAACCTATAAGGCGCAACGTCAGATTGTCGATCTGGAGCAACGTGCATCGGACGAAGTTAGACAGTTTACCACGCTGAAGGCAACGCGAGATCAAGTCGATGCGGAACGCGCCGCACTTGACGAAATGATTCGCAACATCAGGGCGGATGGCGGAGACTCGCGGGCGTACCGCAACATTGCCGCTTTCCCAACGTTTTTGACAAACCCGGCGGTCACACAAGTGTTGGCAACACTGAGTGACCTCGAAACACAACGTAGTGTGCTTGCCCTGAGGCGCAGCGATCAGAACGCTGAAGTGGTGGCGCTCGACGATCGCATTGCGGATCTAGAACAACAACTCCTCACGGTTGCCACGAGCTACCAGGCGGCGCAAACGGCGCGGATCCGTTCCATGGATCAAAATCTGTTCAGCCTCGGCGCAAGACTGGCGGTCATTCCGGGTCAACAGGTGGCATCGGCCCGTTTGGAGCGCGAAGTCACACAGCTCCAGGATCTTCACACTACGCTGCAGACCAGATTGCGTGAAGCGGAAGTGGCCGAGGCCGTCAATCTGCCCAGCATCCGCGTCGTGGACTCGGCGTCGCTCCCGTTGGATCCGTCTTCTCCGAATATCAAACTCAACTTGGCGTTGGGAATCGTTTTGGGATTGGCGTACGGGCTTGCACTCGCATTCTACCGCGAGTTTAGGGACTCGACGATTCACGGGAGCGAAGAGATTGAGCGGAGTACGGGTCTGCCGGTGCTCATCATGGTGCCACGTGTTAAAAAGGCCGGTGGTGTGCTTCCGATACCGGAACTTAGTCTTCGGCTTGCGGACGCGGACACCGTCCAGAACGATGTCAGTGTGCCGACTCCAAAATTCACACATTCCGTTTTTGGCAAAAGCAAGAACGGAAAGAACGGTGATGGGCGTAAGGAGTTCCGGTTTACCAAAGATAGACAAGTAGCCCTCGAATCGTTTCGCAGTCTTGCAACGGACCTGCGAATCGCGGCGCGGCATTGGGGTGGCGAGGGCCGTGTGATTGCAATCACGAGCCCCGGGCGTGGCGAGGGGAAGACGTTCACGTCTTGTAACCTTGCGCTAGTCCAAGCCGCCCAAGGCGCACGGACACTGGTGATCGATGCAGACATGCACGCGCAAGGTGTGAGCGAGTTTTTCAAGCTCAGTCCCGACAAACCCGGACTCACGGACCTGTTAGCGGATCGCGGTGAGATAAACGGTATCTGGAGGGCACAACTCGAGGGTGAAGGGTCCGAATTGTGGGTCATGCCCTCGGGCAATGGGAGTCTTTATTCGGGCAGCCTGCTGGAAACGAAAAAGTTCGAACACCTATTGGCGCGAGCCCGTCATCAATTTGACCTCACCGTCATCGACACACCACCCATCAATTTAATCGCCGATGCAACGACGGTTGCGGCGGTGGCCGATGCCGTGGTGGTGGTGGTTCGTGGTGGTAAGACCGATCGCACCGCACTCGACATGGCCATGGCCCGGTTGGAGCGTTGCGGTGGAAATGTCATCGGCGCGGTGTTGAATGACGTCCATTTACCAGACTATTACCTCGGTGGCAGGTATACGCACCGGTGGAAAGCAATTGCCGGAGAGAAGGGGCCTGCAGTGGTCTCTTTGACGGAGAGATAACCATGCGTGTTGTGAAGCTGTTTGGAGCAATACTGGCCGTTGTGTTGAGCGCGTCCGTGTTGCGTCCACAACCGGCCCTTGCGACGCAAGCGGCCAGCCCAACGTTGGGTGTGACACCCAGTATCTCCAATGAGTTTCTCGCACCGGGAGACGCAATTCGGTTGTCATTTTGGCGCGAACCGGATTTCAACGGTGATTACCACATTGATGAGCGTGGTTTTGCCGTACTGCCGTTGTTGGGACCCAGGAATCTGGTGCAACTAAGACCTGTTGCGCTCAAACAACTGTTGGTAGATGAATTCGCGCGCGAGCTGCGGAATCAGGAAGTGCAGATAACACTGCTGCGGCGTATTCGGATTCTGGGAGCCGTTGCCGAGCCGGGTCTCTTTCATGTCGATCCCACGATGACGTTTGCTGACGCGATTGCGTTGGCGGGTGGGGCAACGTCCAATGGACGGCTGAGCAG
>JAZDDC010000241.1:0-7332 GCA_036679565.1 Gemmatimonadota bacterium | reverse complement strand
GGTTGCCGGTGTGAACTCAGTTCATCGACACCTGGTCCCGTTGGAGTTTCCGCGTTGCAGCCATAAAACACTACACCGCCGGCCAGAGCGAGCACGAAGAGCAACGACTTCCGATTCATGACCTTCTCCTTGTGACTGGACAAGCATGTCGAACTCAAGACCGAGGGCCGCGCAACCGGACCGTGGCGCGGATACACCACCGGGACCGACGCATGGGGGCCACGGAAACAAGACTTCCTTCATCCAGCCGTCCGGGAACTGGTCAAACTGCAGGTTAACAAGCGCGCAGAGGTCCCCAACTTGACAAAGCAACAAAAACTATGCCCACTCAGGTATTCCTTCAGCGTGCCTAGATTCCCGACTGAACCAATTGGCTTGGCCAAGGAATTCTCGCACTCTCTGTCGTGCGTCTTATATGAGGAATACGGTAGCCTGTCGGAAACCAGACTGTTATCTCATTAAAGTCTGAGCAAACGCCGGTGCGGAATCGTCGCCGCATGACCGAGCGGAGCGAGGGGGTAAGCGCTTCGAGCGTCGACGGCAGTCGATGATCGACGCTACCCGCACGGAGGTTACCCCCAAGGGGTTTTGAAACAGTCCCTCAAAAGAACGGTTTTCGAACATATTTGCATCATGATCTCGCATGGACTTTCGGACTCAGCACCGGACGCCAGTCGGGTCCAACTCGATCTCTATCGACGGATGGCATCGCACCAGAAGGCGCATTGTTTACGTGAACTGTGCATGAGTGCCAATACGCTAGCCCTGAGTTGCAACCAACCCACGTCGGCAAATTGACGAGTCTCCTGCGCCCGTGTCGAGACCGAACGATTCCCCGATTATGATCGACACAACCTCATCGCGCCTTTGGAAGACGGTGCGCGCGCAGCTTCAACACGCTTCGTGAGCCTGCTGTTTGATGTCTATCGGCAACAGGATGCTAACCGCTTATGCCTGGGCGGGGGTGACGATCATTGGAACGCGAAGGGCCAGAGAATCGCGGCCGAGCTAATGACGGAGTATCTTCTTTCCAATGTCCTGCATTAGCCCGGGCGATGAGTCTTTAGGCTCCCTTCACTTTTTTAAACGTCCACTCCGCACTACTGCCGTCCTCGAAGGTGACCGATCCACCGATTTCGCTATCGCTGGCCTGACCCGAGTACTCAATCGTGAGCGCATGCGGCCCGTCCGCCGCGTCGACGACGAACTCGATGTCGTGTCCCTTGACGGTGCCGTCGAGCACGAGCGTTCCCATTTCCAGCACGCAGGTTCCGGACACGGTCTCACCACGCTGCTCTAGTTCGAACTGCCAGACCACCACGCCCCACGGTGCGGCAAACTCGAGGTCGAAGGTACCGGTCAGCAGTGCACCCGCCTGGTGTTGCGCCTGCAAAGCGGCCGGGGCTGTGAGTGTTACTACAACTGCAAGGGCGGTCATCGTTTTCTTCCAACTCATCGGTTCCTCCAATATCAAGTGATGTATTACTCTGCCCGCAGCGCCGTGACAGGATGCCACGATGCGGCGCGGTGCGCTGGGTAAACGCCAAACAGTCCCCCCACGACAAGGGCCGACGTAAGCGCCATTGCAACAGACGAGACGCTGAGTGCGACCGACCATTCCGTCCAATATCGAATCGCGGCGACCGATCCGATTCCCAACACGAGGCCGAGGAGGCCACCCATGACGGCAATCGCCAAAGCCTCGAGCAGGAACTGCGTCAACACGTCCCGACGGCGGGCTCCCACGGCGATTCGCAGACCTACTTCACCACGCCGTTCTCGCACGGATAACGTCATGAGTGAGAGAATGCCCACACCACTCACGATCAACGTCACCGCTCCCAATCCGGTGATCATCCGTCGAAACGACGCTGCGGTTTCCATTGCCGCCGCCAGCAGAACACGCGGGTTCTCAATGTTGAAATCGTCCGTTCGACTCAACCGATCCAGCTGGTGACGCTGCCGCAACAACACGGCGATCTCCCGTTCGGTAGTTGCCATAGCACCGGCGTCCACTACCTGCAGGTAGATCGATTTGATCCAGTCGACGTTGAAGACGCGGCGCTGGGCCGTCTTTATCGGAACCAGAATCTGATCGTCTTCGGTTGCGCCACCGCCCACTGATACACCTTTACTTTCCAGCACACCGATCACGCGAAACGGAATACGCCCCACACGCAGCCATTGATTCAATGGGTTGGTATCAGGGAACAGGACATCACGAACCTGCGAGCCGATCACCGTCACGCGCGCAGCGGCCTGATTTTCCGCGTGCGTGAAGTAACGGCCCAATACGGTTCGAAAATCGCGGATCTCTTCGTACTCGGGAGTCGTGCCCCGCACGTAGGCCGTCGTGGTGACCATGCCGCGTTTGATCGGCCGGTTCTCGTTGTACTCCGGCGCAACCGCGGCGATGGCGGGAGAACTCGCCAGGATGGCGTCGCTGTCCGCTCGATTCAGTGTCGTCACCGATGCGCCGGCCGTGCCCGCACGCGTCGGCGTCTGTTCCACTTGCCCGGCATAGATCATCAGCATGTCGCGCCCCAATGCATTGATACGCTCGATCACTGCGTGCTCCGCTCCTCGGCCGACCGCCACCGTAGCCACGATCGACGCGACACCAACCGCGGTCCCCGTCATGGCGAGCGTCGTGCGCACACCGTGGCGGAGAAGAGCCTTGCGGGACAAAGCCACGTTGCGGAAGAGCTTCACCGCAGACTCTGCACCGGATCTAACGCGGCTGCCCGACGCGCTGGCATCACGCCGGCCACTACGCCAACGGCGACCGCGATACCCATACCCAACAGGGAGGTCGCCCATGGAAATGCAGCCTCCGCCGCGGTGTAGCTCGTGATCACACCCAAAGCGGCAATGCCCAGCCCAATGGCGAGCGCGCCCCCCAAGGCCGTGACAAGTGTCGACTCGAGCACGAACTGCCACCAAATATCTCGGGGCCTCGCACCGACGGCCTTGCGCAGCCCGATCTCGGCTTTGCGTTCGCTGACGGACATCAGCATGACGTTCGCCACAACTCCGGCGCCCACCAGTATCGAGATGAGCGCAACGAGGGGCAGCAACACAGTGAAGATCCTGTTGCTGGACGCGATCATCTGCTCGACTTGCACCGGAGTGAAGGTTCGGAAATCATCCTGCTCACCCGGTCCGATTCCGTGGCGCTGTCGCAGGAGTTCCTCAACGTCGTTCACGACAGCGTCCAGATCCGCGGTCGGATCCACAACCAAACGACCGGAGATCAGGTAATCCACGTTCATCATGCGGCGCATCATGGTCGAGATCGGAATGATGGCTTCGTTATCTCGGTCAATGCCATGTGGATCGAGCCCTATGGGTGCCAACACACCGATCACTTCAAACGGAACTGTCCCAATGCGGATCGCCTGCCCGATGGGATCCACGTCGGCAAAGACCCTTTCCACGAGCGTCTCGCCCACGAGCGCCACGCGCGCCGAAGACCGTACGTGCTGGGCGGTGAAATACACGCCGCGGGTGACGCTACGAGCCCGCACGATCTCCGCCCGCTCCGAGTGTCCACGCACCGCTGTCCGAATGGAGTTTCCTTTGAACACCAAGTCACCCGTACCCATGAACTGGGTCGGGTCGTGCATGGTTACGCCGGGGATCTCCTCTTGAATCGCGTCGAGATCGTCGATAGTGAACGTCGTCGACCCACCTGCCTGGTGCAATCCACTCTGACTCGTAGCGACCGCCTGGATCATGACCGAGGAACCAGCGAAGAACGTCCGAAACTTGCTCACCACCTCCTGCTGTGTTCCCTGGCCGAGCGCCACCACAACCGTGAGCGCGGTTACCCCTATCAGGGTGCCCAACATCATGAAGGACGTGCGCAGTTTGTTACGTCCCAACATCCGGAGACAACTCGACACCAACCGACTCGTTTTCATTTTCTCGCCTCGTCCGTTTACGTCATTGGTCCACGGTGCGACCCGCCATCGCACTCGGTTCGTTCGCTGTGAATGCGTCGTGTTTCTCGTCCGCCACAATCCGGCCATCGACCATCCGAATCGTCCGGTGTGCAAACCGTGCGACGTCGGCATCGTGGGTAACGAGAACGATCGTCTTTCCCCGGCGGTTCAGTTCCTGGAACGTTCCCATGATTTCCGCACCGGACGCGGTATCGAGGTTACCCGTCGGCTCATCGGCGAGGATCAGTGCCGGATCGTTGATCAAGGCCCGAGCTATGGCGACGCGCTGTTGCTGGCCGCCGGACAGTTCGCCGGGCACATGTTGCGCCCGATCGGCGAGACCAACCTGCTCGAGTGCCGCCATGCCGAGACCGGCGATATCGGACCGATTCGAATAGATCAGAGGTAGCTCCACGTTTTCCACCGCTGGGGTCTTGGGCAGCAGATGAAATGCCTGGAACACAAAACCGATGTTCTCGTTTCGAAGCGCGGCCGCTGCGTTTTCATCGAAGCGGCTCACGTCCTGTCCGTCGAGGTGATACGTCCCGGCGTCCGGCCGATCGAGAAGGCCAAGCACGTGAAGCAGTGTGGACTTCCCGGAACCCGAAGGTCCGGCGATGGCAACAAACTCCCCTGCACTGATCTGGAGGTTCACGCCGTCAAGAGCGTGAATCTCGTTGGCGTTCTTCAGATATCGTTTACTTATCTCTCGTAGCTGAATCATTTACTGTATTCCTTTATATGGCTTCGGTAGCCATGAACCCGACGACAACCACGTCCCCGGCTTCAAGGCCATTCACGACCTCGGTGTAATCGCGGCCCCGGAAACCCAGGGTGAGCGGTTGCCGGACTGGCTGGCCTGACTCGCTCCGGACGTAGGCGAACGTGCCACCACCGTCTTGTCGCACAGCGTTGTTGGGAATCGCCACGACATCGGTCCGCCCGTCGAGCATGATGTTTGTAGTGGTCGTCATCTCCGGGCGCAGTGTCTTCCCGTGCCCCCCGTCAATCCGGACGACCGTTATGTAGTTCACGACGGCATCCTGGATCTCTGCTTGGGGCCGGATCGCGGATACGACGCCAGTAAACTCGGTGTCGACGTAGGTATCGACGCTGAACCGCACTCGTTGCCCGATTTCGACACGTCCGATGTCGGTCTCGTCGACGTACGCCCAGACTTCAAGCCGGTCGAGATCGATGATGGTGAGAAACGTGGGTGCGGCAAAACTCGCCGCGACGGCTTCCCCCACCTGCGTGGAAACGGACGCCACCACGCCGGAGATGGGAGCCAGTATCCTCGTGTACCCCAGTTGGATGCGAGCCGATTCGAGGTTGGCCTCGGCCCGTTGCACTCCGGCCGCTGTGACCGCACGCGCCCTTTCGAACTCGGCGAACTCTGTGGCCGCTATCGCGTCACTGGCACTGAGTTCGCGCGCACGCTCGTACTGACTCCTCGCGAACGCATGCTCCGCCCGGGCGTCTGCCAACCCCGCTTCCATTTCGGCGTATGCAGCCTGGAAGGCGGTGGAGTCGAGCTGTGCGAGGAGTTGGCCTTTCCGGACCCGCTCACCGATGCTGGCGTCGAGTCGTTCTAGTACCCCTGATACGCGTGCGCCTACCCGCACCTCCGCGCCGACCCTGGGGCGGACCACCCCGGTTGCAAGAACCGTCGCCCCGACGTCACGCCGCTCAACGATCGCCGTGCGAAATGGTCCTTTGTCCCGGTCCGCGCGCTCGGGTGTGACGCCGGCGACCGTGACGTACCAACCACCCACGGCCGCCACCACTGCAACCGCCACTCCCAATGTCATTTTCTTCACGCGTCATTCTCCGAGGTCGACACTACACCGTTCATGGTGAAAGCGATCTTGGGAGAGAATGGGTTCTTGCAAACCAGCGATGAAATGGCTCCACCTGATCCGGATCCAGGACGGCGTTGATCTCGGCAAACGCACTGTCGAGAGCGCCATCAAGCAGAGGCTGCAAGTCATCCCAGGCACTGGTGACGATCACTTGATAGCGGCTGAAGATTTCATGAACGGATGCTACTTGATCGTCGGACAGGTGGATCGTTTCCCGCAGATCTCCAATGAGGCGGCCCCGCACTTCGTCATGCGCCACCGCCACCGTGTGTGTCGAGAACCACAGTCGATCGGCCATGACGCCCAGCGAGAAGCCCATTCCGATCAGCGCCAACGCCCCGATGGCCGCTCTAACAGTGTGTTTCATCGTGATTCCTCCTGACGCAACGGCAGGAGCGTGGTGATATCGGGCGGCTCCGTACTCAACACGAACTCACGTGCAACGGAATCCCGGGGTGCTAATGCACTCATCACCTGCGAACCCGACGTCGCGCCAGCACCCGCGGGCGCGACGAACAATGCAACGGCTACTGCGGACGCCGCAGCCGCCAAACCAAGTGACGGTCCGAACCTCGCGAGCGGATTCCACCAGGGTTCCCACGTGCGGTATTCCTCGAGAATCGGTTCCGCACCGCCGACGATCCGATGTGAAAGGGCATTCCAATACTTCGGATCCGTCGGTAGCCGTCGTTCGGTGCGGCCTGCCCGTTGGTTCGAGCTCATTGTTCGTTCCTTTCATCCCACATGGAGCCCAGCGTCTCCTGAAGTGCAGTTCGCGCCCGGTGGACGTGCGTGCGGACCGTGGCTTTCCCGATGCCGAGCATGTCGGCCACTTCCGCACTGTCGAATCCCTCCACCTGGCACAACCGAAAGCACGACCGCTGCATTGGCGGGAGCGCCTCGAGCCCGCGTTCGATGCGCTCTGCGATCTCGGCGTCCTCGACATCCTGGTGCGGATCGCTGGTCGACCGGATCTTCTCTGGAATCGGATCGGATCCCCACCGTGTTCGCCTCGCTGCTTCGTTGTGCGCCAGGTTGCGAACGATCGTGTACAGCCAAGGGCCGAACGGTCGCCGTTCGTCGAAACGTTTCAGCTTCCGCAACGCACGGTGAAACGCTTCCTGTACCAGGTCCTCTGCATCATCCAGCGCCTGCACGTAGTCCCACGCGATCGCCAGGGCGGGTCGGATATGCCGACCCACGAGGGTCCCGAAAGCAGCCGAGTTCCCCTCCCTTGTGCGTATGACGAGTTCCCGATCCGTCAGATCAGATGTCATGCGTGTGCATATCGCGAGTCCCGGTATCGCCCCAGCGCCGGATCACCCCGGCGACAGTCTCAGAAGTAATACAGCCGGGGACCGCGAAGTGTTTACACGCCCGGCGGATGGATCAGGGACGCTCAAGGATGGGATGAGGGTGGCAAACCGGCGGGTGTAGCTTTCGGACAATTGGGCACCGCATCACCAGGATCCGGGAATCACTCGGCGTCGGTCCGCACTAATCCAATGGCGCTCACACTCCACGGA
>JAZDDC010000240.1:0-4938 GCA_036679565.1 Gemmatimonadota bacterium | reverse complement strand
GCTCGAATGAATCACCGCGTGCGATCAACGCAGTGAGTGCATCGTCTCCACTCTCTACGGCGTCATCAACGGGACCACATGCCAGGAGCAATGCCACAACGCTAGGAAGAACCGAACTCATGAATCGCATCCGCACCTCGACGAGTTTTCAGATCGATTGGACCAGATTCTCACCGCAACTTCAACGGCCAACTTCGTGTACCAGCAAACGGTAAGTATAAGCATGACGTTTGAGACACTGGTTGGCAAATCGGCCACCGGGAGATCCTCAAGGCCCGGCGGGTCGCAGCACCGCCATCACATGTTGCGCTCCCGGGAGCCCCCACGTTTACTTAGGGCTCAAGCTGCAAACCTTTCGGCTCGGCTGGTATTTGACCCGGCTGGCAATGTGGAGATCAAAATGATCAGGATGTCGTTGGCACTCACAGCCTCCGCCGTTTTAGTCACCCTAGCTGGGCCGTTGGCCGGCCAGTCGGACGTGCATCGTTCGGCCTTACACGACTATCGGATCGTCACCGTGGCTGAAGGGTTGGAGCAACCCTGGTCCATCGCGTTCATTCCCGGTGGGGATATGCTGATAACGGAGAAGCCTGGCAGACTTCGCATCGTTAGACGGGGTGAGCTGCTTCCGGATCCAGTCGGCGGCGTACCGGAGGTGCTCGATCAGGGCCAAGGCGGACTGATGGACGTTGTTCCCCACCCCGATTTCGCTTCTAACCGGCTGCTGTATCTAAGCTACTCAAAGCCAATCGGTGACGGGTCGAGCGCGACCACCGCGGTCGCACGAGGGCGTTTCGAAAATGATCGGCTTACCGATGTAGAAGACATTTACATAGCCATGTCACGTGGTCGGGGGCATTACGGCTCGCGGATCGTCTTCGACGGAAACGGCTATATGTTCGTGTCCGTCGGCGACCGACAAGCGCCCCCCCGCGGAGATCTGGAAGCGCACCCGGCGCAAGACCTCGCAAACAATAACGGAACAATCAACCGGTTACACGATGACGGGCGGATTCCCAACGACAACCCGTTTGTAGGTGAGGTGAATGCGCGTCCGGAGATTTGGAGCTACGGCCATCGTAATCCTCAAGGGTTGGCTCTTCACCCCGAAACAGGTGACTTGTGGTCAACCGAACACGGTCCACAGGGCGGAGATGAGTTCAATCTCATTCGTCGCGGGCTCAACTACGGTTGGCCGGTCGTCGGATATGGCGTAAACTACGGTCGAACGGGCGAACATATCCATGAAAGCACGGGTCGTGAGGATATGGAACAGCCGGCACACTTTTGGGTGCCGTCGATCGGGACCTCGGGCCTGATGATCTACACGGGCGATCGTTTCCCCGAGTGGCGCGGCGATGCATTCGCCGGGGGAATGGTCGGTCAGCAACTGTCCCGCCTGACATTGGATGAACAGTCGGTCACGCGGCGCGAGGTGTTGGTTCAGGGAATGGGAAGGATTCGAGATGTTCGTCAGGGTCCGGATGGGTACATCTATTTGGCCATTGACGGTCGGGGCGCGCAGAGAACCGCGGTTGTGCGGCTAGAACCGGTTGGTGGTAGCGACGACCACTAGTTGCCGATTGGCTCCGAAGACAGGGAGGACGAACGAGGAACGTATGGAACGTCATCTCCAGAATCCCCACTTCGGATTGCCGCGACCCCAAGAAGTGTTAACGTCGTCAATGCAAGAATGACTAAGACTCGACGTGTCCCGCGGCCGAGTTGTCCAATCGCGGCGGCAAATCCCACGACAACGCTTTCGAAAGCCATCACCGTGGCCGAAACGCCAAACCGCGTGGCACCAAAGACTCCCCGCGATCCTTGGCGTGCGCCCTCAGAGAGCAAGTCGTAGTACGCGGGCAGGAAGACACGGTCGCGTACACGCCGCGGCAACAGGCGTGCAATCCAGGGGCTATCCGGAAGCGGCTTAGGTGAGGATCGGTTCATCCCCGTACCGGTTGATCATATCAACATAGAAGTCGCGGCTCACCGACCACGCACGTTTCCCCAACGCCGTCACCTCATAATGGCGTTCCCGAATGATTTGTGCGTCAAGAACCTCTTGCTCGTACCGGCCCCGCACGAGTCCATCGTCTTCCAGCCGAGCCATGAGTTGATAAAATGCCGGACCTGATTTGGTAGCCCCACGGCGTTTTAGCTCTGCCCGCACTTGTTTGCCACTGCTTCCCTCGGCGAGGAGGATACCAAGGACGAGAAACTGCAGATGCGTAAGACGTGGAATCATTGGATTGACATAATGTAATGTTACATTACTATCCATTACAGAAGCATCCAACCTAACGCTTCTCTCCTGCCCCCGCAATAAGGAGCGGCTGTGTCTGCGCCGAAGGCCGTGAGAATTACGTTACTCGTCTCATTATGGCTTGTTACAACCCTACAGGGGCTGGCAATGATCGATGCGGGATGGGGAAAGTTTAAATCTTTTGATGGGTGGTGGTATTGGTTCGGGCAGTTTGGGTTTCCCGGGTGGCTATCACCCACCATCGGTGGCGTCGAAATTCTCGGAGGCCTCCTTCTGTTCGTTCCGTCTCTCGCTACCTACTCGGCGGTCGTTTTGATGGGCGTCATGACGGTCGCGTTCTACTCGATTGTTACAACACCGCAGACAGCCATGAGCCCAACAGATCCGGTGGTGGCCATAGCATTGCTATTCGTGGTCGCGGCAGGCTTTTGGAAAAAACGTCGGCAACTGCCGAAAACAGACCCGTAGCTACACCTCGCGCGCTTACGCTCGATATCGTATCATGAGTGAGAAGTGAGCCCGATGTCCGTCCCAGAAACGCGCTTTCCGCAGGTGATCATATCATGAGACGACTTTCCATCTCGCTGCTCGCCCTCACCGCAATCATCGCTTCGCCGACCACCGCACAGCAACAAGAATCGTATGACTATTGGCGATTCAATCGGGACATGATTCAAAATGGTATGCAGGCTGTCCTGATGTGCAATGGTTTGTTCACGTCGAATCGTACACTCGAACAAGTTTTCGATCAGGAACTTGCGTACATCAGACAACCTGTGGGCACCGCTCGTAGGGGTGACTACGAAGTCGATTGGGAACGCAAAGCGGTTGCGATCGGCGCGCCCGGGGGAACACCCACCATGCGCGCCGCGTTCCGCGAAGGCCTCGGGTGCGTGGTGCTGGCACCGGACCAAACATTCGAAGATATCGAGAACCTACCCATTCTCGACATGCCGGCGCCCGCGAGTGATGCTGCAACCATTGCATGGCCGGACGGCGACTTGCTCGAAGATCAATCGCTACCACCGGCCGTCAATGCGCGGGGCCTGGCCGCCGCTTCCGACTGGGCGTTTAATCGTGAGTCCGCCGAGCAGGTGACTCTGAGTCTTCTTGTCGTACACAAGGGCCAAATCGTTCACGAGCGGTATGCGCCAGGCGTGGACGTGACAACAAAGACCCGAACGTGGTCCACGGCCAAGAGCATTGCTGTGACCCTCATGGGCATCTTGGCCGATCAGGGACGGATGGAGTTGGACCGACCCCTCGGATTCGAATGGTTGCCACGTGTCGCCAGGCCGGAAACAGATCCGCGCAATCAAATCACCCTCCGTCACGTCCTCAATATGTCCAGTGGCCTACACCCGGTTGACGACCGTGGACTGGAATACGCCACAGGTTCCGGCCTAGCGTACTGGGCTGGCGCAAGCTCGATCAACGGTGCGCGAAACCGTGCAGCTATCCGCGAACCGGGCACGTTCTGGGACTACGAAAACTATGACACGTTGCTTGGTGTGTATGCCATGAAGTTGGCACTCGGTGACGATAAAACCTATTTGGAGTTCCCACGCCGGGCGTTGCTGGATCGGATCGGTATGCGGAACACCTTACTAAGTGTCGATCGTTTCGGTGATTTCATTTTGAGTAGCCAAGTGTACACGAATGCGCGTGACTTGGCCCGGCTCGGTTTGTTGTACTTGCAAGACGGCGTCTGGAACGGCGAAAGGTTGTTGTCACGGGATTGGATTGATTTTACGCGGACGCCTGCGCCTGCGACGGCCGCAACCGGCAACTTTTACGGTGGGCAGTGGTGGCTCGTCCCGGACAATCGAACAGACGTACCGGATGATGCATACTCAACAGCCGGGAACCGTGGCCAATTCACCATCGTCGTACCGTCACACGATCTCGTCATCGTGCGTCGCGGGTTGGATTACGGACGACAGGGGTTCAATCGATGGGATTTGACCCGGGAGGTATTGAAAGCCGTCCGCACAACGACAGACAATCAATAGGGTCAGTCATGACGTAGAGACTGGGCTGGATCCACGCGACCTGCCCGGACTGCCGGTACGAAGCAAGCGGCAAGCGCGATGCCTCCGACCGTCACTAGGACAAGAAGAAAGGTCAACGGATCGCTCGGCGTCACCTCGTACAGCATGGTCGAGAGAAACCGCGCTCCGACCAGCGCAACACCCAGCCCCAACGCGGCGCCGGTTGCGACCATGCGTCCTCCACTACCCATTGTCTGTCGCACGACTCGCGCAGTATCTGCCCCCAAGGCCAACTTGATCCCAATCTCCCGTTGTCGACGAACGACCGACAGAGCGATTACCGAATACACACCAATGGCCGAGAGCAGACACGCCACCACCGCAAACGATCCAAACATTAAAGTCCGGAATCGCGGCAAAGCAACTGATTCGGTCAACTGACTGTCGAGCGTTCGTATCGTGGCGACTGCGACGGTTGGGTCCAACAACCAAACCAACTCCCGCAACGGGCCTGCAATGTTTCCGGCGTTGGGTTGCGTTGCTATCACGAGGTACTGGTAGGCCCACGTCAACTGTGTATGGGGACGGTACCAGGTTGGTCCGGGTGGTCTGCCCAAGTCCTGGTCCCGTGTGTCCCCAACCACTCCTACCACGGTATACGGTTCTCTTGGAAAAAAAGCG
>JAZDDC010000024.1:0-3571 GCA_036679565.1 Gemmatimonadota bacterium | reverse complement strand
GGGCGCAACGGGACTAACCGACATACGGGTCGCCGACGCCGTGTATGCATCATGCGCGTTGCCGGGCTACTTGCCACCGATAGAAATAAACGGCCGGTATTATGGAGACGGGGGTACGGTCGAAAACCTGCCGGTTCGCTTCGCGAACGCGGAGCCATGTGATTTGGTGCTCGCCGTCGATGTTGGGTCAACAGCGGTTTTACGAGCACAGGTACACAACGAGGGCTTCGCAGCCGTGTACGCACGCAGTATCGAAATCGCTTTGCAGACAATCCGGGACGAGTTTCTTAGTCATTGGAAAAGTCCACCGATGATCTTCATCCAACCTCGCGTGGATCACATTGGCATGTTTTCCTTTCGCCACAATCGAGAGCTGATCGAGGAAGGTTACCGCGCTGCTAAGACCGCTCTGTCAAATGGGGCCAAGCTCCCCGACCCACACGAAGTGGGTGTGTTTCCCCTGCGTCAGGTCCGCATTCGGATCGAACGAGAGCGTTGCATCGGGTGCCGGATGTGTCTTGCACTCTCCGAACCGGGGACGTTCGCCATGGACTCTGAGGGTAAAGCAAAAGTACTGGAGGCCGAACAAGTGTGGTCACCGGTTGATGGTGGTTTTGTTTACCAGTGTCCGACAGCGGCTATCGTGGCACGCGCGGTTGACGACTGAACGAAACTGCCCCTCAAGTCCCTTGCTGGGTCATCTCGCTGAGATGTTGGTATAAACCGCCTGCGGCGACCAACTCTCCATGACGACCCGTTTCGACAATGCGACCGCGATCGAGTACGACGATTCGGTCCGCGCGTGAGATCGTTTCGAGCCGATGTGCAATCACCAGCACCGTCCGATCTTCCATGAGTCGTACGATTGCGTCCTGCACCAAACGATCGGACTGCGTGTCCAACGCGGAAGTGGCCTCGTCCAAGATAAGGATGGGAGCGTCACGCAAGAGTGCGCGCGCGATCGCAATTCGTTGACGTTCGCCGCCCGATAAGCGGACACCTCGATCGCCGATACGCGTTTCGTAACCCTGCGGCAATTCTTTGATAAAGCGGTGTGCGTTGGCCGCTCGTGCCACACGTTCAACTTCGTCGGGTGTTGCCAACCTACGATCTCCGTATGCAATATTTGCCCGGATTGACTCATTAAAAAGCACGGTGTCTTGACTAACGATAGCCATCGCTTTTCGTAAAGATGCGGGTGCATACTCTGTCGTGGCGATGCCGTCAAAGCGGACAACACCGCTCGTGGGATCGACAAACCGTGGCACCAAGTCGATCAACGTGGACTTTCCTGCACCGGTTGGGCCAACGATAGCCACAACTTGTCCTCTCTCGACTTGAAGATTGATGTTTTGTAAAACCCATTGATCAGGCTCGTACGCAAAACACACATCGACGAATTGAATGGCGTGGCCAAACCGTTCAAACGTTCGTAGACTGGTATGGGTGTTCTCGACACGCTCGTCATCCAGCACGTCAAACACCCTAGCTGCCGCCGCGCCAGCCTGTTCTGCAACCGTTGGGAAATGTGCCAGCTTTTTGAGAGGAGAAAGCAAACGAAGCGTGACCGCCGCAAAACCGACAAACACTTCAGGTCGCACCGCACTATCGACGACGTCAAGCGACATACCAAGCACCATCAACGCCACAAAAACCGTCACGCCAAACACCTCACTCATCGGGCTGGCGAGCAGCGCGTAACGTTCGGCGTGTAACCGGTCGGCCACCAATCGGTCCGCCGTGGCCCGAAACCGAGTTCGCTCGTAAGCTTCCGCGCCATGTGCCTTCACAACATGCGCACCGGTGACGGACTCAAGCACTTCGGAGGACAACTCACCCCGTCCTTGAAAAACACGCGCAAACAGAACACGAATCTTTTTTAACAACGGTGTCATGCCGCCCGCTATGGTCAACGCGAGCAGCATGGTGACAACGGCCAGCCGCCAGTCCAGTCCAAAAAGAATCGCAACGTACACGACGATGAGAATTCCGTTGCGAACAACGGTCTGTAGGCCATCACTGATAAAAGATTTTAGTTGATCAACATCGCTTACTACCCTGCTCAACAGGTCACCGGCCTTCATTCTTTTTATGGCCGTGATGCGGATAGATTGCAACTTGTCGTATAGATCGGTACGCAAGTCACGGGTCACGTGTTCCTCTATCGAAACACCTAGGTAACTCGCCACGTAACTCGCCGTGTTTTTGAGCAAGACCGTGACCGCGATGAGTGCCACGATTGTGTAAAGTGGGCCAAGAACGGTTTCGGCAGGTCCCACACCTTCAATCAACGTTGCTGTGAGACGTTCGACGACGGTGGGTGTGTCCGGAAAGGGAGCGTCATTGGTGAACAAGACGCGAAAGAATGGGATAAACAACGCGAATGTGAGTCCGTCCAACACCGACGCAAACGCGGCGGCTGCCACGCTCGAAACGAATCGCAACCGATACGAACGAAGATACGTGACGAGTCGTTTTACGTGCCGCACTCAACTCCCGCCGCGAGGAGTCAACAGGGCAACGGGCACCACAACCTCCTCCGGAGTCACACCACCATGTTGAAATGACCCGCGATACCGCGCCTGGTATTCACGGAGTTTTGTAGGATAGACAAAGAAGTGGTCCGCCGTTGCCATAAGCATGCGGACACCCAGCTTGGCCGGGGGCAAACCCCATGCGGGCAGGTCTTCGATGAGGATGGCCGCATCGCGTTTTTCGGCACGAATATCTTCTCCAAACTTGTAACGCAGATTAGCGGTGGCATCACGCTTGGCGAACACGGTCGCTGGTGTCTGACAGTGGATCGAGCCGTGATCGGTTGTGAGCAAAACGGAGACACCACGTCTCTCTGCTTCCTTCAACGCTTCGAACATGGCCGAGCTTCTGAACCATGTTCGTGTAAGATTTCGCAGGGCCGATGCGTCCCGCGCGACCTCGTACAGGATTGCGTTGTCGGCACGTCCGTGTGTCAGCAGATCAATGAAGTTGAAAACAAGCGCCGTCACACCGGGTGTCGCCAAATGCGCCGGCAACCGTTTGAGCATCTCGGTGCCTTCGGTGGGGGAAGACAGTTTTTCATACCGGACAGGCACCTCGTGGCCGGTGAGGTCAACGAGTTGCTCTCGGAGCAATAGATCTTCGTACGAGTTGAGACTTTCCCCGTCCCGCTCACCCCAGCGATCGGGATATTTCTCAGCGATTTCCACCGGAAACAGTCCGCTGAAAATCGCGTTACGCGAAAATGGTGTTGCCGATGGAAGAATGGAGAAGTAATACGAAACCTCTACGTCGAAGAATTCCCCAATGATCGGTTTGAGCAACTCCCACTGGTCCATCCTCATACAATCCGCCACCAACAGCATGACGCTATTGTGAGATCGTAGCAACGGGACGAGGAACTCTTCACACACGTCAACGGACAGCGGCGGGCGATCTGAATCCGGATCGGCTAACCATCGCGGATAGTTGTCCTGAATGAACTCGGCAAAATCTCGATGCAAGCTTCGTTGCAGCGATTCAAGTGCATCTCGCAGACCAGACTCGTTGCTGCTACCCAATTTTACTTCCCACT
>JAZDDC010000239.1:0-2614 GCA_036679565.1 Gemmatimonadota bacterium | reverse complement strand
GCGAAAGAACCAGGCGACACTGGCGCAACTATCCGCCTATGGTACGTGAGACATTAAGTGTACCGGGTGGCAGGTGTTCTTCGCTCACCCTGCCACGCTGGATCCTACTGACACTTGTCGGTTTGTTGACCTCACCCACGCACAGAGTTCTTTGAACTTCTGATTGTTCGCGAGGAGGCCAAACACCGGGTCAGACGCAGCATACAACACGCCGACGTGGCGTTCTTCGGCTGCCTTTATCAAGTAGTGAAGCGCTTCGGCGGGACGACCGACAAGCGCTTCGAGACGCGCCTTGGCATAGAGATTTTCGGACGCCGAGTCCAATTGCGACATGCGCCAACGATAGAATTCACGAAGAACGAGGTCCGGTTGGTCCGGCGTGGCCGAGACGATCTGACCGGCGGTTGTTAGGCTGTTTCGTGCCACTTCGGCGGCCAACATCACCTCGCCATTTGCGACCCACGCGCTCAATAAGCACGCTTCATTGGACGAGTTCGCGCCGACGAGCCGCAAGTTTTCCTGACAACCTGCGACTGCATCATCATATGCGCCCGCCCAATAGTGAATCCAGCCCGCGTCGGCCTGGCTGACGGCGTCTCCCGGATTCAACTGCCTCGCGCGGTTTGCGTTGAAGATGGCTATTGCACGGTCGCCGCGTACGATCGCGAGGTGTGCAAGGAGTCGATGTGCTACGATTCGGGTTTTCTCATTTCCGAGTGCGAAGTGTAAATGTCTCTGGGCCGCATCCCAATCCCAATCGGTAAACAATCGGCGAACGCCCAAGATGTGATGAGCCCCCGGCAATTCCGGATCGAAGGTCAATGCCGTATTCAGGAACCGCTCAGCGTCCGGCCAGTCACCGACCTCCTGGCGAATTGTTGCGAGCGCCACATATGCTGGCGCAAAGGTTGAGTCCGCCTTCAAAGCTTCTTGGAGATATTCCTCGGCCCGCGGGCCGCCATCGCCCAATAGTGGCCGCGCCACGTACGTCGGGGAACGTCTCCAGAACCAGCGCGGCGAATGACGTCAGTCCATTGTGCCTGGTTCTCCCGTACTTCCAATAGGAAACGGTACCCCAACCGAGGCAATGTCTGTATGATGCGGGGCGTCGTTGCGTTGTCACCAAGGCTTTGCCGCAACTGGTACACACAAAAATTCAGCCGTTGATCCAGATCGAGGTATTCTTCCGGCCAAACGGCCGCCCAAAGATTTTCCCGCGTGACCAGCTCACCCGGTCTTTCAACGAGTTCACTGAGAAGTTTAGCGGGTGTTGGTGCTAGTAATGCGCGGTCCCCGTCCCGATAGAGTTCTCCGGTAGCGCGGTTAAAGTCGAATTCGCCGAATCCTACCACCTGGTCCATTGATATCTCCTCCAACTCAAATCGTCAGTGCATTGGGCCGGTCCATGATATTCAAACCGTATTCGTTATATAGAACGAACACGGGCCTAGATTGACGACACCCACCGTTTGGGCGATTCGTCGTCGGTGCGTAGATCGTTCAAATTGCCCAAAAAACGTTTGCGAATTCGTCGCAAATGGACCTAACGGGCGAAATGTTCGAGATTTTCGGATCGATTGTTTAACAGTTACCCAAAACACGCGTTCTTAAGACAGGTGCCTCGCGTTCAAAACCGTCAGCGATCCGTGTCAGCGGTTCAACCGCGGGCCCACCGGCATTCGTTTCTGCGCCGGCATTTATCTCATCGTGGGCGGGGTCTTTGGCTGTCGGTCGCAACTCCCGCCAGTCGATGAAAACGTGGTCGTCGGACTGGGGGAACCGTACAGGGTTATTGACGAGTATCCCTTTGGTCTTCCGAATCCAAGGGCTCCGGCAGAGATCGCACAGTATGCGTTCATGGTGGGGTCGTTCTCATGCCGCCTGGAAGACAAGGAGTTCCGTGATGGAGGTTGGGTCCCGGCACGGGAGGGGAATGCCATCTGGCGGGCGCAGTACGTAATGAACGGGCATGCTATTCTCGACGAGTTTCGCGACGAATGGGGCTCGAAGAATGTGAATGTGCGTGTCTATTCAGAGGAAACCGAGCGTTGGTATGTGCATTGGACTGCCGTGAGTCCGACAACCGGCGCGATTTTCGAGGCACGGGAGGTGGACGGCGCAATGGTCATGGAAAGCGCCCAGTCGACAGCGAGTGGATTCGTGTACGTACAACGAATCTCCTTCAAAGATATGACAAACGATCAATATTTGTGGACGAGTGAAGTCGTGTACGAAAACGGTACCTCGGTCGTGATTGGCTCGATCCACTGCGTTCGAGACGATCCGTAGTTGGCGTTTGATCTTTCACCGCCATACGAGTTGACTCGCCAACCTCTATCACCCACTCTCGTTCGAAATCGTTCCGAAGTAACTTCGCATTGCCTCGCGTGTCTCCGGTGTTTTCCATATCTCGCGCAATGCCGAGTCATACTTCGCGTTGCCGGTCCGGATTCTTTCGAGCGTGGGTTCGCGCAGAAGTCTCTTTGTAATGCTGAATGCCTTGTGGGGAAGAGCCGCCATGTTTTCTGCCGTTGCGACGGCCTGGGACAGCAACGACTTGCGCTCGGCAACGTCGTTGACCAATCCTCTTACTTTCGCGGCGGCGGCGGCGTAC
>JAZDDC010000238.1:0-2179 GCA_036679565.1 Gemmatimonadota bacterium | reverse complement strand
ATCTACGGCGCGCACAACCGGCACGACTGCCCGGTCAACAATATCGAGACGGCTAGAGAGGTGATCGCGCTCAGCCTGATGGACCTCCAACCGTTGATGGACAAGTATGGAGTCACTGCTATCGTGGACCAATATCATTCGGGTCTCGAACACACTTTCCTCTGGGTTGTCGAGACCACAGCGCCTCATAATCTTGAAGAGTTTTCCATTGAGCTCGGCGTTGCCCGCTGGAACGATCTGAAATTCGTGCCCGAGCGCACGTTTGGAATGGTTGTTTCGGACGTTCGTGTATTGCACGGGCTAGAAGACTGGAGACCCGGGAACCGGTAACAAAGAACTGAGAGATATTGCCAGGTCAATAGACCCGGCGATGAACAACTGTAATCGACCGGTAGTACAACGGGAATTCTGTGTCGCAAGTCTGACGGGGTCAGGCATGTAGCTTGCGATCATTATTCGGAGGCTTCTACGTTTACACCTCCCCTTCATGGAACGAAGGCATGATTGGACGATCCTCGTACCCAGTGCTCGGCGTGATCGCTGCCGCAACCGTCTACGCCTGTACTGCCGAGACGCCCACAACACCCAATGCTGACGCACCGTTATTTGGCAGGGGAGGACCTGCGCCCAAGGTGGACATCTGCCACCGCACCGGCAACGGCTCGTTTCATTTGATCAACGTGAGCCAAAATGCCGAGGCTGCCCATCGGGCGCACGGCGACGGTCAGGTGGGTGATCCCGTGCCTGACATGGTGGGCTTCGTGTTTGATGAAGGCTGTGTGCCCGTAGTTGCGATAGATTGTCCCTGCTTCACGGCTGGCGACTTGGATGGAGTAAACTGGGCTGAGCCCTTGCAGTTCCTCGAAGGATCTGATGATAAGACTATTGCACTCGCCACCGACATCGTCGGGTCGGGAGTTGGAGCGTTGGCCCTAGTTGCCGAGGGCACGTCGGTTCCGGAGGTTCTTCGGTTTTGCGGTTTCTTTGACGACGTCGCTGGTGTGAGTATCACTGTCAATGAGATCACGCTTGAGGAATGCGACGCCTGTACCGGTCTGATACGTGCTAAAGCGGAGGACTTGGGACTGATTTCCCCATAGAGTGGCCCGGGGAGACATACCACCCCATGGCCGAAAGCGCCGTGGGTCGTATCACACAACGTCCGCCTGTAAACGCCACTTAACATGTACGCGGTATATGTAAGGGGGCGAGAAAAGGATCCCATCCGCCGTTTCCGGCATCTACATTTTGGGGATTAAGTCGTTGCCCCCCCCGGGTGGCGCGGTTCCATACGGGGTCGGCTAGAGGGCCACCCTCAAACGTCGCCTGTGAGCGCCCCTTAACATGTCCACGTTCCCGCCCGGGGCGCCCCATCCATCCGGCCCCTCAGGCAGGGGCAGCGAGTCGCGACGACGCGCTGACCCGCTCCGGGACACGTCCGTTTACGCTCGGGTACCACGGCGGCGGACCCCACCAAGCCCCGGACGCACCCGCGCCACGTACGAGGCGACGCGCATCCCGACCCCTCAACACGAACCCCGAGACCACCAATCGGCAAGAAGCCCACAGGCGGTTTGGACCGAGTACCGACCGATGCCCCCGGAGCTCCGGCCGCCCCGCCGATGGCTGACCTAATCGCTTCGGACGGAGCAGGGACTCGGGCCGACGCACTGCCACGCCTCTCGGGCGGC
Organism: Gemmatimonadota bacterium; assembly: GCA_036679565.1. Classification (GTDB taxonomy): domain Bacteria; phylum Gemmatimonadota; class Gemmatimonadetes; order Gemmatimonadales; family GWC2-71-9; genus JAZDDC01. The sequence continues at coordinate 488 of JAZDDC010000238.1, read as the reverse complement.
TCCGTTTACCCCTGATGGTCCGGCGACGGAGCGCCCCAGCCCGGCCACGCGGCAAACGCTGCCAGAACCTCGCCACCAGCGACGACGCGCCCAACCCAACCGAGCGGACGCCGTCCTTCCAACCGGCCAGCCTCGGAGCGCGCTCACTCCGTGTCGAAAACTATCGTAAAGGCGCCAACTATATAAGGAATACGCCATTTCGGACGGCTAACTCCTGACCGCCCCCGTCCCGTCCGCCCGGTAACAGAGTCGGTCGCGGATTCTTCCCCGAGCCCTGGCCCCTCCGGAAACCCCGGACCACTGGCGGTCAAGCGCACTGGGCCATGCCGCGCTCAAACGCGGTGGGGGGTGGAACAGCCGCACCCATCCTATCACACCTCGGCGACCACGCCACCAACTCCCGTGACTGCCTAACACTCACCGTCCATCAGCTGCGGGCGACTATTCCGAGTCGCCTGCGCATCTATGTCGTTATGACGCGCCTCCGG
>JAZDDC010000237.1:0-11483 GCA_036679565.1 Gemmatimonadota bacterium | reverse complement strand
AAGTTATACGTGCCGGAATCTACCTCGAGGGTAAACTCCCGCGCGATGTCGCCCAGCGGAACGTCAATCAGCAAGGGTCCCACCTTGAAATCGCCGCAGGTAGTGGCGTCAGGGTTTGTTGCGCAATCGACGAAATCTGTACGCTCCAACTCCAGCTCGCCAAGTACAACCTCAACCTTGTTTATGACGAGGGTGTTGACACCGTCGGTGAAGGTTTCGGGTGCGGCACCACCACCGCCACTTCCACCTGTGCCCGTCGCAAACGCGAAAGAGATACCGTTCGTGATTGGCTCACCGTCGGGACCCACGAGTCCGTCGTCAGTACCACAACCGAGCGTGAGTGCAAGTGCGCCCGACATAAAAGAAAAACCCAATTTGCGATTCATTTACTTCTCCAAGTGTGGGCGTTGGCCGCGAACGCGATATGTAGCTTCGTGATCGGGCGAGCCCCGTATGAGACGATTTGGCTAACGTGCAAAAATTGTGCCGATCATTTTTTACCCCGTAAGCACGCAAATGTACGTCGAAAAGCTTGTTTGGGCCGTGTCGGCCGTCACACCAGAACTTCACACGCCACAGGTAGCTGAGTTTGACAAAAAAAGCGTCTTGCGACCGTTGGAGGGCCCTGAAACGGAATGATCTGGCCTCGTTTAAACTGGCGCCATATCCCAAGAAAAGGACGGTTCCCGGCGTGGGGCGAAATGAAAAAAACCAATCAACACGGAAGTTATTCGATGTATTCGCCACCGCGGGAGTAAAGGTGTCCGTTGACTTTGAGTAAATCAGGATTGGGTTTTCGGTCCGTGAGTTATCACGCAACGCATCAACGAAATTGGCATCGTATTGACCCACAAGACGGATGAAAATGGAGCGTGAAAGCTGGTACTCGGCCTTTAGGCGTGGTATCCGGCGCAAACCGACATTGCTCCGATCGTTGGGACGAATGTATTGGGTGTGACTGTAGCGAAAGTTTACACGCAGCTGTTCCGTCGGCAGCCAATTGACGTTGACGGTTGCCAGCGCGATATCGGCGGTCGCCCACTCGAAGAAGTTCTCGTCTCGCCCGTACACAAGAAAAGCATTGGCCGAAAAAGTTTGAAACTGCGGTGTCGATATGCTTAACACGGCATCCAGATTTGCCAGTCGATCCGTACCGACATACGGAATCGTGTCGAGGCCCGTTGGAGCTTCGATGAAATAGTTGGCATAGAGTTCGGGTGGATACTTGAACGATTCAATCAACAGCGAAGTGGCAAAACTCCAACCACCGCGAAACGTAAACTGGCCGTTCAGATGTAGCTTGGAATCGTTTGGCGTTGTTGCGTCGAAAAAACGATCATAATCCCACGTGCCGTCCAACGTCACACTGCCAGTCCATCGTTCCAGTGCTGCACCCGGTGAACCGAAAAAGGTCATGCGTGGCTGAAAGTTGGCACGCGCGATACCGCCACGAGAAATAAACCCGCTGCCGGCAACGAAGTCCGGGTGTATTCCTGTGATGTCAGTTTTACGGCACCCCGGGATTCGCCAACCGCCGCGTATAGATCAGCCGGTTGGGTGTATTAAACTGATCCAAACCATCGAGGAAGAACGGCCGCTTCTCCGGGAAGAAGAGCGAACGCCTTGGGTCAACCTGCGCTTGAGCCACATCGGCTTCAACTTGCGAGAAATCCGGGTTGGCGGTGCCGTTGAGAAACAAGTTATTGGTGATGCCCCACCGCACGTTCCCGCCGAGTTGGGGCTGTTGAGTGTCATAGTTCCATCGCGGTGTCTGTGGCGCACCAAGAACACTCGATGTCAGCTCTGGGTTGAGATCCAAAACCAGGCCACGCTGCAAATTGGTGAGGCCCGCCAGTTGTCCACTTTTTGCGAGAAATGACGGATCCGCTTGCAGCACCGGGCTCCAGGTGTTCTCGTAACCGGAATGCTGGACGCGCCGGATGATGTTAATGCCCCAATCCTGGGTTGCCGCGCTTTGATAACGGAGACTCTTAAAGGGAATACGGATTTCAACTTCGTAGCCTGACGGAGTCAACCGACCGGCTGACTCGAAGACATAGTCCATACCATACGCGTACGACGGTCGAGTCCTCCGCGGGACGTCCATCGACAGGAAGGTATTGTGAGAAGCCACGGAGTGTTGCGGCGTCCGTCCAAACCGCCTCATCAAGGAATCCATCAACGTCGATATCGGCCTCGAAATGCGGGATCGGGATGGCAACGGGCGTTGTGACTCCGGCTCCCAGGAGGAATGTTCCGACAAGTGCGCGCACGTGCGAGTTCCCTTGCAAATGAGAGTGTTCTAAGGCGTCTTGGAATCGATAGTTTAATCCCTGAGGCCTGTCGTTTCACATTAACGTTTCAAAATGCTCCAAACAAATGAAAAAAATCGCGTTTCTCTCCGGTTCCTTGTTGGCGTGTTTGATAGTGCCCCTACGGGTGAGTGCTCAAGAGATCACACCGACAATGTACGAGGGGCTTCGTTTTAGAAATATTGGCCCACATCGCGGCGGCCGAGTGACCGCCGTGACCGGCATCGTGTCCCAACCATTCACATTTTACATGGGTACAACCGGTGGTGGTGTATGGCGGTCCACGACGGGCGGACAGACGTGGCACAATGTGTCCGACGGATGGTTCTCGGTGGGGTCCATCGGAGCCATTGACGTCGCGGACTCAGACCCTGAAACGATCTACGTCGGGACAGGGTCCGCCGCGATACGAGGGAACGTGTCCACGGGTCGTGGAATGTACCGTTCTACCGATGGTGGGCGGACGTGGTCATTCATCGGCCTACGGGATGCCGGTCAGATTGCCAAGGTGCGGATCGATCCTAACGATTCAAGAACTGTATTCGCGGCCGCGACGGGTCATCCATTTGGCAAGAACGAACAACGTGGCGTCTTTCGCACACGCGACGGTGGCGAGTCGTGGGAACGGGTACTCTTTCTTTCTGATAGTGTTGGCGCCATCGATCTCTCGATGGATGCAACTGATGCGCGTGTTTTGTATGCGGCAATGTGGCGCGCCGAACGTAAACCGTGGACCATGATCAGCGGCGCAAGAGAAGGCGGAGTGTATAAAACCACCGACGGCGGGGATACCTGGACGAAACTTGGCGGTGGTTTGCCACAGGGTATGACCGGCAAAATCGGTGTGGCTGTTTCCCCTGCTGACCCGCAACGTGTTTGGGCCATCGTTGAGGCTGCGTCCGCTGATGTGGGTTTGTACCGTTCCGATGACGCAGGCGACACGTGGGATCGAATCAACACACGGCAGTCCATTCTTGCGCGCCCGTGGTATTTCTACTATGTGTGGCCGCACCCCACACACCGAGACAGCGTGTGGGTCGGCAACTCGGGTTTGTTTCGCTCCGGAGATGGCGGCAAGACGTTTGCGTCCGTCCGCATGCCGCACTCAGACCATCACGATATGTGGATCAATCCGCAGATGCCATCGATCATTGTTGAAGGCAATGACGGCGGGGCGACTGTGTCGCTCGATGGTGGGAACATGTGGTCCATTCAGCTGAATCAACCCACCGCGGAGATGTATTCGGTCACGGTGGACGACCAGTTTCCGTATCGGGTTTACGGGTCACAACAGGACAATAGCACACTCTCCCTACCGAATCTCGTGCCAGGTAGTGGCATCAGTTTTCAGCATTGGCTCTCTCACGGCGGATGCGAGACGGGTCCTGTCGCGGTGCAACCTGGCAACCCGGATGTCGCGTACTCCGGATGTTTCGGCGGGCGACTCGCTCGATACGACAATGCGTCGCAACAATTTCGGCAAATCCGCGACTATCCTGAGAACCAGGGCGGTATGCCGGAGTCGGGTTTACGATACCGCATACAGTGGAATGCACCAATCCTTATATCGCAGCACGACCAATCGGTTCTGTATCACGGATCGCAGTATGTTCACCGATCGCGCAACGAGGGTCAGAGTTGGGAAATCATTAGCCCGGATTTGACCGCCAATGATACGACGAAATTCGGTGCGGCAGGTGGCCCGATCACGCACGACATAACAGGTGTCGAAACCTACTCATCGCTTTTAACCATTGCCGAGTCGCCGTTGCGGCAGGGCGAATTGTGGACGGGCTCCAACGATGGTAAGGTGTTCCTCACCAGGGACAACAGCGCAACGTGGTCCGATGTTACACCCGACGATCTGCCGGTGCCGAGTACGATCAATCGGATAGACGTGTCGCATCATCGTGGAGGTGTGGCGTACCTCGCGGCGTATCGATATCGGTTGGACGATTTCGCGCCCTATGTTTACCGAACAACCGATTATGGAGAGAACTGGTCGCGTCTCACGGATGGTGCCAACGGTATTCCGGCTGATTATCCCGTGCGGGCTATTCGCGAGGATGAGGCTCGCCAGGGCCTTTTGTATGCCGGAACCGAGTTTGGACTTTTTGTTTCGTTCGACGATGGCGATTCTTGGAAAACATTACAACAGAACTTGCCAATCACACCGGTGACTGACTTGGTCATGCACGAAAAAGATCTCGTCGTCGCAACACAGGGCAGGGGGTTTTGGATACTGGACGACGTTACGCCGCTTCATGAAATGAACGCAGACGTGGTTGCTGCTGATGCGTTTCTGTTTCAACCGCGGCCTACGTACCGTACCACCGCGCGGGGGCGGGTGGGGCACTGGGACCGAGACCGCATTTTTGGCGCGACCCTACCACGCAGTTGGAAAGGACAAAATCCACCAGAGGGTCTTATCGTGTACTACCGACTGGCGGCGGACGCGCCGTTTGTAAGGATAGAAATCATGGAGTCCGATGGGACGGTAATCCGCCAATTGTCGGATTCCGCCGCGCCTGATGAATCGGGCATGCACCGATTCAATTGGGACTTGCGGTACGCAGGCCCAACGGGTGGCGGCATGCAAGGGCCAAAGGCTGTGCCCGGCGATTATCGCGTGCGCGTAACGGCGGGAGAATGGTCGTCTGAGCGAAACTTCGAAGTCCTGAAGGACCCACGTCTCACGGATATTTCGGTGACGGACCTCCAGCAGCAGTTCGATTTTCTCGTCGGTCTTCGTACGGCATTCGATTCATTGAATGAGGCGCGCTCCACCATCGCCGATCTGCGTCGAGAACTGGATTCCACGATGGCGGCACTTGGCACGCGACCCACCGAAACGCTGGCAAGTTTGGCCGACCGTATTCGCGCTGGGCTCACCAGTGTAGAGAGCCAATTGGTGCAAGTGCTTCCGGGTGGCTGGGCGCACGAACCAAAGATTCGTAGCAACTTGTCATGGCTTGCCACTGCTGCACAGAGCCAACGAGGTATCGCGTACGATTCCAGGCCAACGGATCAAATGTTTGAGCGGTACAGCGATCTTGCCTACGAGTTACTGGACGTGGTCACTCAATTGGAACAAATAGTGGACGGTGACATGCGGCAACTTCGAGAAATCGCCGATCAGCACTCAAGTTAGGATGTTCAATGTGGGGTATAATGGATCGTCGCGAATTTTTGGCAACCGGCGCGAGTGCCGCGATTGTAACAAAATCAGAACTGAACCGGACCGTGTCCACCGCTCTCTTGCCGCAAGACGAAATCCGTGCTGCATTCCCGCGTGTTGCAAACGAACATTTTGTCAACGCCGCGGCAGGAACACCGCTCGGCACATTTGCTGAAGGTGGCATTCAACGATATATCGACTTCCAAAAACTAGGGCCTGCCCAAGGTCGGGGAGACTATGTCAATGATATGCTGTCGAACATCCGAGGCGCGTTTGGTGGGTTGATCGGAGCACGTGAATCGGAGATTGCGCTGGTCCACTGCACAAAAGATGGTGAGCAAATCGTCATCGATGGACTGGACCCAATACGCAGTGGCGGAAACATTGTGACCAACGATTTCCATTTTTCTGGCTCATTGCACAACTTGATGGGGTTGCAACATGCCGGTGTCGATGTAAGAGTCGCAAAAAATCGTGACTGGAGCGTTCCCGTTGAGGACATGGTGTCGGCGATTGATGACGAAACGAAACTTGTTGCGATTACTTTAGTGTCCAACGTCAATGGGAGGGTTGAGCCGGTTCGTGAATTGGCTGAGGCAGCGCATGCCCATGGTGCGTATGTCTACGCAGATGTCATTCAAGCTGCTGGTATCTTTCCGTTTGATGTTCGCGAGTTGGGAATCGACTTTGCCGCCGCCAACGGGTACAAGTGGTTGTACGGTGTTCATGGCAGCGGTTTTCTTTATGTTCGTGACGAGTTGCAAGGCACCGCGTTGGCCGATCGACTGTTCCCGGGGAACACGCGGCCCAATTACGCCCCGTGGGTCGATCAACCAGAAGTTGGGCAGTCCGATTTCAGCTACCAGCCAAGAAGCAACGCACGTAGGTATGAGCCGGGCCATCACAGCTATCTCGGGTATTGTGCCGTGTACGAAGGTCTTCGTTTCATAGAGCGCGTTGGTGTGGACAAGGCGTTAGCGCATTCCGTCAGGATGAACAAAACCATCAACGCGCGTTTGGATCCGGATCAGTATGTTTGTATTTCTCCCGATGTTGACCGGTCGCCCATCATTGCGTTTGCGTCTAAACAACCTCAGGCTTTGGAGCGCAAACTGCGGAATGCCAACGTTGTGATTTCTCTCATCGGGAATGGGCGGTTCCGGATTTCCCCTGCCGTTTATAACACAGACGATGACATCGACGTGTTGGTGGATGCCCTGAACGCCAACTCCTGAACCAACATTGATGTGTGTTAATCCGTGGGCGTGTCCAAGCTATATGCGTATTCGCTGAAATTGTATCGTTTGTTACCTCCATGCAACCAATGTGATGCCGCGTAGAGGAACATGTGCCGCTCGTCCTGAACGTAAATGCCGGAACCTGCACCAAAATTGGCTTGTTGGTTGTAACAATACATTTGCTTCTGCTTGACGAACTTGATCTGGACCTTCCCGCCAAAGCCGTCTGGCCACCACACCTTGTACAAATCCATTAGGTCTTTGCCATGGAAGGTGGGAGATGCTTTTTCTTGGTTCCGGGTTGCCACCAGATAAAAAGTTTCGTTAGTATCCCGCACGAAATTCAGCGATTGGTACGTACCCTCACCGGATTGCCCGCCGCCACCGAGTTGAAATCCGCCGATCACTTCACTCTTTCTGACGCGAACCGGAGTTTCGCTAAAGCCTTCGGTGATGACGGTCGTGTTGCTACGATGGAAGTCCAAGACCTTGTCGTCCCACACCATCAACACGTAGTGGTTGTCAGGCGTACGCGTCATGGCGATGGCCTTGGACTCAATATCCGGTTTGATGAGGGTGATACTTGTCAGTTCCTTGGGTGACTCCGGATTGTCGAAATTGAAAAACCGCACTTCCGATCCGGGTTTCGTCTTGTCCGATCCGTAAATGGGAATGGCGACAACGTCGCCCACGGCTTGAATGCCGCCGGCGTGCCAGAGCGATCGGTCCACATCGAACACCTTGACGATGCGATCTCTTTCATCAGGCTTCTTGTAAGGATAACCATATTTTGGTAGGGACCACGGTTGCAAGGCGGACTGAGATCCCATTTTGATGATGATGAACTGCGATTTTCGTATCCCAGTTTTGACGGCACCGGTAACGATGAGATGTTGTTTTATACGCTGTATGCCTTGCATGTGCTCGCCCAACCCAAGTTCGTTGTCGTGCGATGACGTGTAGTCGGGCCAGGGAATCATGTCGTTGTTGCTCGCGCCGAGGTACCGGCGGGTGCTTCCCGCACTCGCCCACGACGCTGTCAATCTGGCTGAATATCGTGTCGGGATCCGAAACGGCGGAGTCGCCCTCGTGTGATGCCTTCAATTCCTTTTTGGCAGTGGTAATCACACGCCGCAGCTGAAGTACGTGGCCCTTCGCGTTGATAAATTTTACATCGGGTCTGAACATCTGGCCGACAATTGTCACACCGACGATCGTGATGCCAAGGACGCTCATGATGATTGGTGGCAGTGCCAGACCGAAGATGCTCGCGAACAAAACAGCGCCGATCACGTACAGGGCAATCCGAGAAATTAAACTGCCTTTGAGTGCATTCGCCGCGATGCGTCTTTGGCTCTCCGCGAGTTCGCCAGCGTCGGCGAGGGCTTGCTCGATATCTGCGAGGCGGGGATTTGCTTGCTCCATGATGCACCTTTCCGCGCTGGCGAAGTCTCGGTAGGCTGTGCCCGACCGGGATTCACAGCCCGCGATGGGTGGGTTGGATGGGAGGTATGATAAAGCGTGGGCCCCGGTATGACGAGACCTCTTGGCTGCGGAGCGGGTCCGGTTGACCGGGGACTCCCAATACGACACCATTGTCTGAGATAGTGAACACCCGCGAATCGATCCGGAGGTTGACGAGCATGGTTGGTTTTATTCGCCGTTACGTGATATTTGCACCCGTCCTAATTGCCGTTAGTCTGAGCGCTCAAGGGTCGAATGGGATGTCAGAGGAAACCACGGCGCCCCTGTATGGAAACCTTGGGCCCCATTCCAGGGTCGTGTCCACGACGTCTGACACCGCGCAGGCATATTTCAACGAGGGCATGCAGTTCATGTATGCCTTTGGCGCGGGCTCGGCCACCAAGTCCTTTCGTGCCGCACAGGTCTACGATAGCAACTGCGCCATGTGTTTTTTTGGCGAGGCGTGGTCGTTGAGCCCGTATCTCAATGGCCGCATGTCGCTTGACGCTGAACGTCAGGCCCATACGGCCATCGGCAAGGCCCGGGATCTTTTGCGGCATGCGACTGACGTCGAACGCGCGCTGGTTGAAGCCATGGCTATTCGCTTCGAGGCGGAACCAACGGCCGATCATCGACGTCACTTAGATTCGTTGTATTCCGAAGCGATTGAGGACGTCGTCCGCCGGTTCCCGAACGATCTGGATGTGGCAACGCTCCACGGGGAATCACTGATGCTGCTTCGGCCTCGTCGTGGCAGCGTGGATCTGACGGATCCGTCAGTGCAAAAAATCACCGATATCCTCGAAGGGGTATTGGACCGCGATATACGTCATCCGGGAGCGTGCCACCTTTACATCCATCTGGTGGAGGCGTCGCAAGACCCCGGCAAGGCCGAGGCGTGTGCCGACTATCTTGGTGACGCCATTCCGGGTGCGAGCCATATTCGCCACATGCCGTCGCACATCTATATGAACATTGGCCGCTACAGCGACGCCGTTCGTTCGAATCAAAACGCGTGGCATACTGACCAACAAGCCGAGTATGGCGGCCCACCGGGTATTTATCCCAGCCACAATTTGCACATGCTACTTTTTGGGGCAACGCTGGATGGCCAAAGCGCGGTTGCTAGTCAAGCGGCCAAGGATTTGGCCGTCGTGCGCCCGGCGTGGTCGTTCTACCACCCTGTTGTGTTGGCGATTTTCGGACGTTGGAACGAAATACTCGATTTGGAGACGACGTACGAAGACGCATTTCAGGAGGCGATGTCGTGGTACGCGCGTGGCATGGCGTACTTGCGGACCGACGATACAACCGCGGCGCGTACAAATCTTTGGCTGATGGAGTCCATCATCGGCAACCTCCCAGATTCATTGCGGTTTCGATTCCATCAACAGAACACATTGCTCCGTATCCCCGCTGGCATCCTCAAAGCGGAGATCCTTGTTGTGGAGGGCAAGTACGGCGAGGCCATCGGAGTGTTGGAGGACGCGGTCGCAACGGAGGATGGACTAGTGTATGACGAGCCGGAGCCTTGGCATCTTCCGGCGCGTCATGTTCTTGGTGCGGTAATGATCGAGGATGGCAGATATCAAGACGCGGAGCGTGTGTATCGCGAAGCGTTGGAGGACAATCCACATACGGGGTGGGCGTTGTTTGGTCTTCAACAAGCGTTACACGGCATGGGGAAGATGGAAGATGCGGACCGGGCGTATGCCGAGTTCAAAAAACGCTGGGAACGCAGCGACATTTGGCTTCGATCGTCTCGTTATTGATGCAGCTGCCTTCGTAATGTTAGCCGGGTTACGGTGCACCCGGTTCAACATCGCGCAGTTCGGCAAAGCGAGGTGGCGGACGTCGGTGATGTGTGCCTTGTTCGTATGAGTACGCGAACTTAATAAGATTTCCTTCATCGTACGGTCTGCCAAGAATCTGCAATCCCGCCGGTAGTTGCCCGTAGGTATATCCCATTGGCACGGTCACCGCCGGCAGTCCGGTGGCGGGCGCAACCCGTTGGCTGTTGTCACCGCGGTACTCTTCTTGGGCTTGGGCGAGCGGGGCGGGTGGGTTGGTCCACGTGGGATAGACAATTGCATCCACACTGGCGGCGTCCATTGCCGCCACGACGTCATTCTTGTAGGCCTGTCGTCCCAGATGCTCTTCGTACGGTGCACAACGAACGGGTTCGTTGTCTTCCGGCGGGACATCAATTTCTCCCTGTCCCCACGATCTCAAACGGTCTTCGATGTAGTCTGAATATTGTCCGCTTTCCAACACCTCCAGCACGTCGCTTATCGGCGCGTTATCGCCCAGAGACGACAAATAAACGTGCATGTCATAGCGGAATCTCGAGCAGCCGTTGGGTGCGCTCAGGTGCTCTTCGAACGTTTCCACCACAAATGGATCGACAATCTCCGCCCCCAAACGCCGCATATCCTCAATGGCGGCCTCAAAGACCTGAATGACATTCGAGTCGGCATCGTCGGTATCCACCAATGCGCGTAAGACGCCGATACGTGCGCCGTTCAAGCCGTTCGCATCGAGGAACGAAGTGTAGTCGGACTCTTTACGGTTACGTCCGGCTTGCGTATAGGGATCCGCTTCGTCAAATCCAGCGACGACGTTGAAGATGCGCGCGCCGTCTTCGACCGTGCGAGTCATCGGTCCGGCGATGTCGCGGTCAAACGCAAGTGGAATGACACCGTCGCGACTTGTGAGTCCAATCGTCGATCGGATGCCGAATAGCGCCAGGTGAGATGAAGGTCCACGAATCGAGTTGCCAGTGTCGGTCCCCATACCGGCCACGCCAAAGTTTGCGGCGGTGCCCGAGGCGGTGCCGCCACTCGAACCGGCGGGCACGCGGTCCAAAGCATACGCGTTCGCTGTCACACCGAATGATGAACTTACCGTTTGTCTTGGGCTAAACGCCCACTCGGCCATGTTCGTTTTTGCCAATACGATGGCGTCCGCTTCGCGAAGCTTGCGCACCATGAAGGCATCATCCGGTGGTATGCTGTTTCGCAATGCGATGGAGCCACCCGTCGTGGGTAAATCATGCGTGTCGTAGTTGTCCTTTATAAGCATCGGTGCGCAAAACAGCGGACCGACTGTTTCATCGCTTGCGATCGCAGCGTCGATTTCATCCGCACGGGTCAGTGCATTCGGATTGACCACCGTGATCGCGTTTAACCCCGTCGGCTCATCGTAGGCGTCTATGCGGTCGAGGTACGACTGAACAACGATCCGACACGTGGTCCGGCCTTCGACAATCGCACTTTGAATGTCGGCGATCGT
>JAZDDC010000236.1:0-3083 GCA_036679565.1 Gemmatimonadota bacterium | reverse complement strand
GGGTACCCTTGGGCAGATAATCCAAGTTGACCCAATGCCTGGTCACGCATCCGCCATGGAGGACGGCGCGCGCGAGCACCTGGAATGGTACACGGGGGCCGGCGGCGGGACGTGGGAGTGGCGTGCGTTTGAGATCGTCATGGGTGAACGGACTGGTCAGTACATGTGGGGCACCTTTGGCCACAACTACGCCGACTTCGATACGCCTGACGTGGATCAACTGGCGAGCAAAGCGAGCATCGACCGGAACATCGCCCCACATGTCCAGGACGTCATGGTTTCGTTGGTGAACCTCAGGCCTGACTTGAGCATCCTGGTCGAAAATGCACCGCCAATGCCTATGTATGAGGTCATCACGTTCAAGCTCAACAACGGGATGAATGACGAGTTTGAACACTTCCTCGAGATGGTGAAAAAAGGCATGCAGTCGGTTGGCGCCACGTATAACGTATTTCAATATGCGCAGGGCGGTCCAGGAAATACGTGGGTAGTGTCGATACCGCACGCCAACTTTGCGTCGATGGGTGGAATGGGAGACGATGGTTTTCAGACGCTCATGGAGCAGGTTCACGGAGAGTTGGGCGCCGCAGCCGCACAAGACATGTTTGATAGGGCGGTCGCATCAATGTCTTCCGATGTATTCGCGTTTCGGCCAGATCTGAGCGTCAACTTGGCGCCCACCTAGAAACCTTAGCTTAACCCGTTCGCAAGTGGCCCCTATTGGATCGGCGTCGCCGGACGGCGACGCACGGTCCGGTGGGGTGTGCATGCAGGCCGATCATCGTGGGTGACGACTCGCGATCCGTAGAAAAACAAACGAAACGCGCTTTTACTTGAGAACGGACGCGCACGTTGTCTGAAGTCTAAACGGACGACCGCTAACCCGCTGCCTGACCTATCTGTGCAATAAGCATTTCCAACGCCACAACGTTTCGCCCTCCTTCGGGAACGATAATGTGAGCATGCCGCTTGCTCGGGTCCACAAACTCCACATGCATGGGTCTAACGGTATCGAGATATTGCTGGACCACCGACGAAAAAGTGCGGGCCCTCTTCTCCATGTCGCGTTCGAGCCGGCGAAGAATTCTCAGGTCTGGTTCGACGTCAACGAAAACGCGAATATCCATGAGGTTTCGCAACGCCTCGTCGGCGAGAACCAAAATTCCTTCGATGATGATGGCGGGTTTTGGCTCGACACGAACCGCCGAGGTCGATCGCGTATGTGTTGAAAAATCGTATTGCGGGATTTCTATCGAATGACTGTTTCCTAGCTGGCGAATGTGTTCGACCAGAAGCGGTGTTTCGAGTGCGTCGGGATGATCGTAGTTAATGCCTTCGCGCTGATCAGCCGGAAGGTGGCTCCGGTCGCGGTAGTATGAGTCATGTTGGATCCGCGCAACACGGTCGGCACCGAGTCGCTCGACAATTTTATCGACGAGAAGACTCTTGCCCGCGCCCGTTCCTCCGGCGATGCCCACGACAACGCTCATTTTGTCAGCCAAGTGACATGGTCATCCATGCCGCCGCCTCTTCGTCCTCTGTGGCCATTTGAAGGATCTCACGAGTGCTGCAAAGTTACCGGACCGTTCCACAGGTCGCGAGGATTGTCTGAGTATTCCTTATTAAGGCTTCAATAAACGGCCGCGGGCATCGAAAAGCGGATTTCCGAAATCGAGTTCTGACAGCTCCCGGATGATCGAGATCGCGCGTTGGCTGGGGTCGGGTGTGGGAATGCCGGGTCCGACTAACGCGACGGGGTGGATGGTTGCATCCATCACGACCCCGTTCGGCGCAAGTGTGACCAGAAGGACGGTGGAGATTCCAAGTGGGCCACGCAGGTTGAACCCGTGCCACGCCGCGAAATTACCAAGCGAATAGGCGATGAAACGTCCACGATAGATCTCCATGCCGCGTAGGACGTGTGGACCGTGGCCCAGTAGGAGATCGGCGCCCGCATCGACCAGCGTCCGCGCGAACCGAAAAACATCGCCTCGATCTTCTCCGTAGGCTCGCTCGTTGGTACGCGGCACTCGAGTTGCGTTGCTTCCCTCGGCACCGCCATGAAACGAAACGAATACCAGATCGTGGTTTCTGTCGGCCTCTAAGACGGCGTGTCGCGCGTTTTCTACATCTTGCACTCTGAACGGCCCATCGCCGGTCGAGAATGCGAGCAGCGCGATTTTCAGACCGCGAGTCTCCCACGAAGCGAGCCCCGCGATAGAACCCGACGAACGGAGATCCGCGGCATCCAACGCATCCATCGTACTCCGCATTCCAAATTGACCAAAATCGCTCGCGTGATTGTTGTTCGCGCTCAAGATATCAAAGCCAAACGTACGGAGCGTTTTTGCAAAGACCGTCGGCGCCCGGAAGGCGTAACAATTCCTTGAGCCCCGCCTACATTTTGTACTCACCCCGGAATCTGCCAGCACAGTTTCGAGGTTGCCAAAGGTGACATCTGGGTGACGCAACACCGCTGCCAACGGTGTGAACATGCTTCGTGCGGAGTCATGCGGTATGCGCGGCGCGTCTTCGGGCCATGTTGTACCGAGTTGGATGTCGCCAACGGCGCCGACAGTAAAATACTCTCCCGAGCGAGGTGTTTCTTCAACGGCCGGCAGCCCGCCTTGAGCGCGTTGTGTTGCACGGTCCCGCCGCATTTCCACAATGGGGGCATATCGTTGCAATCCCACGTGGCGCGGTGCATGACTCGCCAATGTGCCCCAGGTGTCGAGCGCGTCGCTCCAACGGGTCATCAACTGGTAATTCCATCCCAGTTCCCACAACGCGTCGCGATTTGTCGAGTCTGCGGAGAGCGCTTCTCGGAGCAGTTCAGTGGAACGTTCCAAGCCCCGTGTGCCCATACGGACGGAGCGGGCCACCGCCACGAGTTGTTGAGATCGCAACGAGTCCTGCCGAGGTCCGTGTGGCGCCGGTATCGTCACCTCCGGAACGACGGCTACGGGATCGGGGATCATCTCGGGCGCAGGTGGGAGGGGCGCGGGTTCACGGGTGGCTGGCGCTTGTCTGAGTCCACCCGATGAGCACGATAATAGCACCGCCATTCCCTGGCCAAATGCGAC
>JAZDDC010000235.1:0-2998 GCA_036679565.1 Gemmatimonadota bacterium | reverse complement strand
GCCCATCTCGACGATACGATCGGCGATGGGTGAAGTGCGGTCGTTGGACGGCCTGGTCTGGCGCCAGTGCTTTTCGTGGACAACATAAACTTCCGCGGATATTGGCGTGGCACGAATCGTTTGTTTTTGAATGCGTTGTTTTTCGGAAACCACATTCAAGTGCCGCCGTCGCCGTGATGCACAGCTGGGAGAACTGAATCAAATGAATGGTGGAATAGATCCCTCGCACCGAAGTTTTGTTGCCAGTGTACCGGTGGTGGTGGGCACGCTACTGACATTGATCACAGTATCATAGCACCACCCGTGACGATGCGCCGAGGGCCAACTCCGCAAGACGTTCTCCGCAACGTGTTTGGATATTCAGACTTCCGACCGGGCCAACTCGACATCATCGACACGGTACTTAGCGGCAAAGACTGCATTGGCATCATGCCCACCGGGGCAGGCAAGTCTCTTACGTTTCAGGTACCCGCACGAATACTTCCCGGTACGGTGCTCGTCGTGTCTCCGCTCATTTCGCTGATGAAGGATCAATCAGATGCCGTTGAATCCTTCGGTTTTGCGGTGACGACAATCAACTCGACCTTGAATTTCGAAGAGCGCAAACGTCGCGTAACCGCGCTGCGAAACGGCGAATACGAACTCGTTTACCTTGCCCCGGAGGCATTAGATGGTTGGTTGGGTGGGCAGGTAAGCGGGTGGCCCATCTCATTGTTTGTCGTTGATGAAGCCCATTGCATCTCGCAATGGGGACATGATTTCCGACCGTCGTATCGTCGGCTTGCCGGATTGAAAGCAACCCTACCCAATGTTCCGGTGTTGGCCCTGACGGCTACTGCAACCCGCCGAGTGGCACGGGATATTGTGCGCCAGCTGGGCATGGTGAAACCTGGAGGGTATAAGGGATCTTTTTTTCGCTCAAACCTTCATGTGTACTGTCGTAAGAAGGGAACCGGCAACACACGCCAAGAGATCTTGAGTCTCATACGCGCTCGTGAAAATGAGAGTGGCATTGTGTACTGCCTTTCTCGGCGGACCGTTGAGCAAACGGTGACCTTTCTTCGCCGCAACGGTATCGGAGCGGTACCGTATCATGCGGGTCTTCCCGCGAAGGAACGCGCCGCCAATCAAGACCGGTTTGCAAGAGACGACATTCCGGTCATGGTCGCAACCGTGGCGTTTGGCATGGGAATAGACAAATCCAACGTACGGTATGTCATTCACCGCGACATGCCGAAAGATACGGAATCGTGGTATCAGGAAATCGGACGTGCGGGGCGCGATGGTCTACGGAGCGATTGTTTCCTCTTTTACTCCTGGGCCGATGTCAAAATGCACGAACGTTTTCTCGACAACCTCGCAGACCCGGACCAAATGAGAAAACGGAATGCGACCATTGCGTTGTTTCGGAGGGTCGAAAAGGGGAGCTGTCGTCACCAGGTAATCCTAGATCATTTCGACGAGTCAATCGACCCGTGTGATGCCCACTGTGACGTGTGCACGGGTGTTGCAGCGGAGTCGCTTTGCAAGGTTGCACCTTCGCGTTCGCGAAGCCGCAGGACGCAGCTGTCTACCACTAGAAACGGTCGAAGCAGTGCAAAGAAGTTTGCCGGTGGCCGCAACATCCCGCCGGACGATCCCGTCTTCCAAGAGCTACGTGTCCTTCGCAAACGTTTGGCTGATGCTCAGGGCGTGCCGGCCTATATCGTGTTTAGTGATGCAACCCTGCAGGCGATGGCCGCACGGAGACCCACGACCACCGACGAACTACTCGACGTGTCCGGTGTTGGTCCGACCAAACTCAAGAAGTATGGTGCCGACTTCCTCGCTATTTTCCGACGCTAATGCGTCGCTTTTGATACGTTTTCCATAGATTTTCTCAATATCTCCGCATGCTTTTTGCAAGTTGGCCGACGGGCTCAAGCAGCGCCGGGGCCCGCCGACACTTCTATAAGGAATACGCGGGTGTTGGCGGGGTTTGCCGAGCCCGGTGTCCAGAGCCTACGGAGGACTACTATGCGAACGACGTTGATGATATGCATGACGATGACCCTTTCGACGGGTGTCAATGTTGTGCATGCACAGCGGATGAGTTTGACGCCGGATATCGGTGTGTACATACCAACCACCGCCTTGATGAACCTGGCGAACGGACAAACAAACACGTTGCTCGAGCAACAGGTCAGCTTATCTTTCGGCGGCAAATTGGACATTTGGTTGACTGATCGATTCGGAATTCAAGGAACGGGAACGTACGCGCCGAGTCGGCTGTCCGTTGGGCTCAATGGCGCCGGCGCGGCAACCGACGCCAATCTGTTTATTGGAAGTGGCCGTTTGGCTTACTACGTGATTCCGCGCACCAGCATTGTGTCGTTCCTGGTGAACGGTGGAGTAGGTTGGTTGAAGCGAAGCGGGGATGCGTATGCTGGTGTTGAGGATACCTCAGACCTGTCGGGGACGGTCGGTGCGGCCATTGGCCTGCGGCTCGGGCCTATCTTGTCTATCCGCGTGAGCGGCGAGAGTTATCTGTATAAACCGGATTTTGTGGCGGAAGCGCTGCAGATTCCGTCCACGCAAAACGACTTCAATCTGTCTATCGGAATTGGTGTACCGTTGCTTGGATTTGGTTCTTCAGTGGGCAACTGACCTGTTAGCTCTTCTCCACGTCAAACGGCAGGTCGCTCGAGTGGTGGCCTGCCGTTCATCGGTGAAAACCGGCACTCGCTGATTTCGGTTGGCATTGGCCGAGTGGGAATACCAGACAATTTCAGGTGCATCACGTGTTGCGTTCTCGCAGCACTCGGTTAAATTGATGTGGGGCCCTGTTTGACGGGGAACCTACAAATGAAATTTAAGTGGCTCGGAGTTGTTCCGAGTAAGCCCTGCATGACGGGCGAGAGGTCATGCATAAATTGTAGTAGTCGAGAGTTACGGCAGGGCCGTCTCCGATTACAGCACACATGGGAGTACGGTAATGCCAGCAACAGGACAAGTGAAG
>JAZDDC010000234.1:0-2642 GCA_036679565.1 Gemmatimonadota bacterium | reverse complement strand
GCCGCGATGGCCAACGGCACTTGGGCTTCGGCCTCGGTCACCTTGGCCCTCATTTCCTGAACACGCGCAACCATCTCTTGTTCTTCGGCCACGGCCATGGCACGTCGTTGTTCGGCTATGGCCTGGGCTATCCGCTTGTCGGCTTCTGCTTGATCCGTTTGTAGCTCGGCACCGATGTTTTTCCCGACATCGACATCAGCGATATCAATGGAGAGAATCTCAAACGCCGTGCCGGCATCCAATCCCTTGGCAAGAACGGTTTTGGAAATGCGGTCTGGGTTTTCGAGCACGGATTTGTGTGTATCGGACGAACCGATGGTGGAAACGATACCCTCGCCTACGCGCGCGAGAATCGTCTCGTCTCCGGCACCACCAACGAGCCGTTTGATGTTTGCACGAACCGTGACGCGTGCCGTAGCGATGAGTTGAATGCCATCCTTTGCCATCGCGGCCACACGTGGCGTCTGGATCACTTTTGGGTTGACCGATACCTGCACCGCTTCATGGACATCTCGACCGGCAAGGTCGATTGCCGTCGCTTGCTGAAACGGGAGATCGATCCCCGCTTTGTCCGCCGAGATCAACGCCTGCACGACGCGATCGACGTTCCCACCGGCCAAGACATGTGCTTCGAGAACCCCTATGTCCAAATCCAGCCCTGCCTTCGTGGCGTTGATCAGCGGATTCACCACCATGGCGGGTGCCACTTTTCGCAGACGCATACCAATCAGCGTTCCCAAACCAACTTTTACGCCCGCTGCCATGGCCGCAATCCACAGCCTCACCGGGATGAATGTGAACAACATCCACACCAATACAAAACCGATGACGAGCATGAAGATGCCGCCACCAGCAATCAGATCGTTGATATCCATAACGTTCCTTGATGAGATAGATCGCGCGCCCGCCATGGGACGCGCGGCACGTCACTACGGAGGAAGAGCCACTTTTGTTGAGTCAGGCAGTTAACGCCCGATCGTCAGCTGCCGCGACAACATGACGATAGCCCTCCGACCGAACAACTCGGATCGGCGCGCCCTTTGATATGAAGCCACCATCCGAAATGACATCTAACCGCTCAGAACCGATAACCGCTATGCCTGCGGGATGTAAGTCAGTCACGGCCGTTCCCAAGAGGCCAACCAGATCCGTTCTGGTCGGCGCGGAAGCGTGCCCGCCATCCCGGTCTGTGGTGGCTTGCAAGAACACCCCACGAAATCGAGTCGAGGTTGGCAGGATTCGAATCAAGGCGGCGATCCCGACCGTCACCAGAATGGCCGAGCCAACGAGCATGCCACTGGCCGTGGCAAAGTCTCCCCATGTTGGCAGCCGGCTCAATAGCGAAAGAAAGATGGCACTGGCAATACACAAAATGGCCACCGCACCCGCGACGCCGAATCCGGGCACGACGAGCACTTCGAACGCCAACGCGATCACACCCACTCCCAGGAGAATGAGTTCCTCCCAACCCGCCAGCCCGATGAGCAAATGGCTACCAAAGAACGCGCCAAACGCACTTAGCCCAACGAGGCCAGCCAGCCCGAAGGATGGCGTCTTAACCTCGACGATGAGGCCGAGCGTGCCAAGAGACAGAAGAATCGGCGCGACGATGGGGTGCGACAGAAACCGGACGAGTTTCTCCGCCCAGTTTGTTCCGGTGATGACTACGGAAGCCTCTGCCAATCCGGTCGCCGCCTTGAGTTCGTCGAGATTTGCGACCTCGGACGATGCAACGCCCAGGTTTACCGCCTCAGTCATGGTTAACGTCAACAGCTTGCCAGCATCGACGACACCTTCGACCTCTATCGCCTCATCCACCATGGCTTCGGCGATGCGTGGATTAATGCCGCGGCGTTCGGCCAACGCCCGGAACTCTCCGCGCATGGCACTCACTATCTTCTCTGAACCTTTTTTGCCGTCACCAAGAACGGGCGTTGCTGCCCCGATTGAGGAGCCGGGAGCCATATAGATAGAGTCTGCCGCAAGCGCGATCATTGCGCCGGCACTCCACGCGTGAGTGTTGACGAAAGCGTAAACCGGAATATCGGTACTCGACAGCGCCTTGACGATGCGCTGCGCTGCGTCCACCCGTCCGCCGGGCGTTTCGATTTCGATGATGATGGCGTGAGCCCCGGCCTCTTCCGCTTCCCGTACAGCCCGTTGGACATAGGGAGCGAGTCCCATCTCGATGGTGCCCGAAACATTGATGAGGTATACCTCGCTCCGCTCCTGCGCCACCACTGCGTCAACTGACGTGAGACCGATCACTGCCGCGATCCCGAGAATCATTCGTGCTTTCATAAAGCCTCCGGCACTCCTGGTTACCAATATGGAAGGTAGGCATCCGGTTAGCGAGACGGTAGTAAGGTTAAGTGATCACGGCGGCCAAACCGCTTGCCTGGTGGTCAACGGCCAAAATTCGGCCCCGAATGGCCACTTCCTGGCGTCCACGGACACTCCGCCGACCTGGACAGTGGGCCTATCTATCACGTGGCAGGTACCGAGACGGTCAGGAATCGACCAAAAACCGCTTGATCTCCTCATCTGACCGCCCGACCGGGCTCCATTGCCTTCGAACCCGCGAACGTTTCGATTCCATGGTGTGACCGAACAATTAACCGATTCGAATCGAAATACGCCCC
>JAZDDC010000233.1:0-10414 GCA_036679565.1 Gemmatimonadota bacterium | reverse complement strand
CGTACGACAGGGTCCAACCCCTCGGTGGGTTCGTCCAGAATCAACAGCTCGGGTCGTTGGCCCAAGGCCAGGAGCAACATGAGTTTTCCGAGTTCGCCTTTTGAGAGCCGGCGGATACGCCGATTGGGTGCCAGATCAAAACGATCGAACAGACTATCGACCCAGTGTTCGTCCCAAGTGGTGTAAAAGGCCCCGTGATGCCGCACAGCTTCGGACACGGTCATCGTCTGATACAGGTGCGGTCGTTCAGGTACATAGCCGGTACGCGCGAGTATGTGAGGCAAGTCCTTTGGGACCGTGCGGTCTAACACGACGATCTCACCCTGTTGCGCCCGGTGCATGCCCATCATCAGTCGCATGGTGGTTGTTTTGCCGGAACCGTTTGGTCCGAGAAAACCGTACACCGCTCCGGTCGGCACGGTGAGCGTGAGCCCACTGATTTCAAAGTCTTTACCGGGCGAATAGGAAACGTCCTGGAGTTCGACACAGTTGCTCACTTCCGTCTCCTTGAGAGCTGCTTATCGAGTGCTTCTTGTAAGTCGGTACCATTGACACCGAGTCGTCCGGCTTCGTCGATGAGGTTGCGCACCAATGCCTCGGCTTTGCGGACGCGTTCGCGACGTTTTGTTTCAGATGGGACATCGCGGACAAACGTGCCGGCGCCATGCTTACGTTCCACGAAACCGTCAGCTTCTAACTCCCGGTACGCCTGCACCACGGTCGCCGGGTTGATTCGCAGACTTGTGGCGAGTTGACGTACCGACGGTAAGGCTTGCCCGGCTGCCAACTCCTCCGCGGCCACGGCAACGCGAATACGCGATGCAATCTGCTCGTAGAGCGGTATGGGGCTGCGAGGATCGACATGTTCGAACACGGGTTGATCGTCTACTCAATTGTATTGGTGTTACGATACACTAAAACAAAAAGCGAACCCCGTCAAGAGGCCCTGGTACCGTTCCAAGCCCGGTGGTAAAGTCCGACTCCCGTGAGGAGCGACGATGAACGGAATACAACCAAAGTTTGTGCCACTTGAATTCACGCGGTGGCCGACCGCCGAGATGGTGCCTAGGGGCCGCGCATTTTATGAGACCATGAACCGCAGACGGACCGTCCGGGAATTCACCGGCGAAGTCCCGCCGCGCGAATGTATCGATCTAGCCATCAGAGCGGCTGGCACCGCGCCCTCTGGTGCCCACCGACAACCGTGGAAGTTCGTTGTGGTGGACGACGCCGATCTCAAATCTCAAATCCGTGTCGAAGCTGAAAAAGAAGAGCGCGAGGGCTACGAGGGCCGATTCCCGCAGGAATGGCTCGACGCGCTCGCACCGCTCGGCACGGATTGGCGCAAACCGTTCCTCGATGTCGCGCCGTATTTGGTGATCGTTTTCAAAGAAACGACCGGTCGAGACGATCAGAATCGGAAGATCACCAACTACTATGTCAATGAGAGCGTGGGCATAGCGTGTGGATTTTTTATTGCGGCGCTCCATCATATGGGCTTGGCCACGGTTACGCACACTCCCAGCCCGATGGGGTTTCTGTCACGTCTTCTCAAACGGCCGGCCAACGAGAAGCCATTTATTCTCTTCCCCGTCGGTTACGCGGCGTCGGACGCGCGTGTTCCCGACCTCAAGCGCAAGTCGTTGCAAGACATCACTCAGCTAAATGCGGGGTGACGTTGTAAATTCAACGCGGATTCCAAACTTTTTTAGGAATAGTGGTGAGTCACCATGCTGGACGTGATCAAATCGTTCTTCACGAACAAGATGTCGGAACCACCGGATGCGCAGACACAACCTGTACCGCAAGGTGCGCCGAAGATTCATGTCGCGGCCTGCGCGCTGCTGCTCGAACTGGCGTATGCCGACGATGAATTTTCCGATTCGGAGCGTGTGCATCTCGAATCCACAATCCAACGCCATTTCAAGCTAGACGAAGAGACCACGCGAGATCTCATCTCATTGGCCAACTCCGAGCGTGTTCAGGCAATCGACCTATTTCAGTTTACCTCTTTGATTGCGCGTGACTACGATGACGCGCAAAAAATGGTGCTGTTGGAGGCAATGTGGGGGTTGGTTTTTGCCGACGGTGTGGTGGCGAAACACGAAACGTCTCTCATGCGACGTGTATCAAAGTTGCTGGACGTGCAGCCGGGTTTCCTTGCCCAAGCAAAAAAGAGGGCCAGCGCTTAACGGGATAACCCGGGCCAAATCACCGTCCGCATCTCATCGGCACGCTCGGTGGCGTGTCGCTGCGCTACGGCGAGATTCTCAATATACTCCCGTCTCCGATCATCAGAAATGGCCTCGCGCATGTACGTCGGTGTCATCGGGTGTTCGCGGTTTCCGCGTTCGGTGTGTTGTACCGCGCCCAGAAACAAGGTGGACCCGCCCGTATCCATCACGTTCACGACGTCGCATTCAAAATAACAGTAACAGTCGTCCAATATGGGTAGGCCAAGTTTGCCCGTTGAATAGGTCACATCTTGCATCTTTGCTCCGTCGCGTCGCGAGGCGAACCCCAAACGATCGACGGTCGCGAGGTCCTCTTCACCCAGGATATGCATGACAAACCGGCCCGACTCGAAGATCATGTCGTGCGAGTAGTTGAACTTGTGGATGTAGACTGAGACACGAGGTTTTTCTTTTGACAGGGACGCTCGGGCCGCGCTGTTTGCAATCATACCGTTTACTTCGTCACCGCGGCGAGAGGTAATGGCGACGATGGGGGAGGTGAGGTGACGGAGGAGGTCGTACGTTTGGTCCATGAGATTTGTCATGTGAAATCTGAGATTTGTAGTTTTAGTTGATTGTACTTTGATTGCATCATATTCCAAAATCGCCGAATCGTCACGCATGGACCTGCCGCTACACCGCCGCCTCCTGGACCATATCCGCACTGCCGGTCTTTTCACCGAGCCTGGCCGTGCGCTAATTGCCGTCAGTGGCGGTCCGGATTCAGTCGCTTTGGCGCTGCTGTTACAACGGATCGCGTCCAAGCTGCGGCTCGACATCGTGATCGGTCATGTGGATCATGGTATTCAGCCGGCGAGCGCGACGGTAGCCGCGCAGGTCAAAAAGTTGGCGGATCGCATCGGTGTTCCCGTGCTGTGCCAAGCCGTACACCTCGGTCCGCACACGTCTGAGACAAAGGCGCGTCAGGCGCGCTATGATGCACTCCGGGCAATGCAGCAACAAGCCGATTGCCACTATCTCGTTACGGCACACCATGCCGACGATCAGATCGAGACCGTCATGCTGCGGTTCTTACGGGGGTCTGGTTTGGCAGGTCTTTCGGGAATCCCCGCAACGGGTCCGTGCGGGCTCGTTCGGCCATTGCTTGGTTTTTCGAAAGATGAAATTGGTCGATGGCTTCGCCACGGCGAACACATTGCCAACCTCGACTTGGACGTTCACGAGGACCCAAGCAATCGTGATCCCACGCACGACCGTTCCTGGGTCCGCTCTGTTTTGCTCCCGTTGGTGAATTCGCGGTTCGAGGGTCGAGTAGATACCGCACTCCTGGAAGTGGCCGCCAACGCTTCGGATGACCGGGCGGCGTGGAGCGCATTGTTGCGAGAAACGCCCTCGCTTCGCATGCAAGTTTCCGATGTCTGTATTCAGGTTGCTCGGGATACCCTCCATCAGTATGATCCAAGGCTTTCCCATGCGCTTCTCCGGGCTGCAGCGCGAGAGGTTGGCTGTGTGTTGGGTCCTGACCGGGCCCGGCGTGTTTGGTTGTCTGCTCGTCACGCGCCGAGCGGACGGACTTTTGAATTGGGTCACGGATGGGTCCTCGAAACGGTCTTTGACGACCTGCGAATCCGAAGACCGGGCGACATTGGTACCAAAACAGATTGCCAACCGCAACAGTGGGGTGAAACTGAGGAGGGCGAAGTCCGTTGGGGGGGATGGCTCATGTCCTGGTGTTCCGCACCCGCAATGGCCACCCACCGAGCATCGATGGTCACGTGGGTGACATACGGCTCAGGTGGAATTCGTGTTCCCCAACCGGGTGACCGGATTCGGCCCCTTGCCGGGCAGGGCAGACGGAAAGTGAGTCGCCTGTTAATGGAAGGCAAAGTGCCGTGGCCCGATAGGTCAAACCATCCTGTTCTCACGAGGGGAAACGAGGTTCTCTGGTTGCCCGGTATCTGTCGGTCAGATTTAGATGTGCCTCAAGCCGGCGAGAAGGCTATTCGGATTCATGCCAGCCGCTGTTGACCCGAGGCGTGTTGGCGGCAGCGCCATCGACTCAGTTATTTTTGACGAGCACACCATTGCAAGGCGTGTCGAACAGCTCGGGGCGGAGATAACCGAATTCTACCCCCAGGGTGATCTGCTCGTGATTGGCCTCCTGAAGGGCAGTTTTGTCTTCCAAGCGGACCTTGTTCGCCGGATCAGACGGCCGCTTCAGATTGATTTCTTGAGGGTGGCCTCATACGGGAAGGGGAAAAAATCCTCGGGCGATGTTCGGCTTTTGTACGATCCAGAAACCAATCTTCGGGGTAAGCACATATTATTAGTGGAGGACATAGTTGACTCAGGGAACACACTGGCCCGATTGGTCCAATTATTGAATGGTCGGGAACCTAAGAGCTTGGAGATTTGCACCTTGCTGCACAAACGAATCGCCAACGGTACCGCGTCGGACGTCCGCTTTGTTGGCTTCGACGCACCACATGCTTTTCTCGTCGGGTACGGTCTGGATCACGCAGAGGATTTCAGACACTTACCCTTCATTGCCAGTATTAAGGAATAGTGCGTGGCTGACATGCAATCGCCGAATCGAAAGATGAATTGGAATACTATCAGTAAAAACCTGGTCTTTTGGCTGTTGGTTATTTTGCTGCCGTTCGCGTTTTACCGAATGCTGGCGTCTGACGGTCCAGATCACATCGAGATATCGTACTCCACGTTCCGCGTCCAGCTGGAGGCTGACAACATCAGCGAGGTGGAAATCACCAGCGGCAAGTTTGTGGAGGGTGAATTCAGCCGGCAGATCATGGAGGATGGCAGGACGGTAGAGTCCTTCCGCGTCGTCCTGCCCATCCAGGATTCCGAAGTAATCTTGGGACGTCTGGAAGACAAAAGCATCACCATTCGTGGTAAAGAACCTAAGCCGTCGTTCGGGGCCATCTTTCTCCAGATGTTGCCCTGGGTCATTCTCATCGGCTTGTGGGTGTTTTTCTTCCGGCAGGTGCAGCAGGGTGGCAACCGAGCCTTTCAGTTTGGCCGGTCTAAAGCCAAACTCCTCACTGGTGACACGCCAAAGATCAGTTTCGGTGACGTGGCCGGTGCCGACGAGGCTAAGGTTGAACTGCAGGAGATTATCGAGTTCCTCAAGGACCCACAGAAATTCCAACGACTCGGTGGCCGTCTGCCCAAGGGGGCTTTGTTGATCGGTCCGCCCGGGACGGGCAAGACGTTGTTGGCAAAGGCGGTAGCCGGTGAAGCCGGACGACCGTTCTTTTCCATGTCCGGGTCAGATTTCGTCGAGATGTTCGTGGGCGTTGGTGCGTCCCGGGTTCGCGACTTGTTTGAGCAGGGCAAAGCACACGCACCTTGTCTGATTTTCATCGATGAGATCGATGCTGTTGGTCGCCATCGGGGTGCAGGACTTGGCGGCGGACATGATGAGCGCGAACAAACGCTGAATCAGCTGTTAGTCGAAATGGACGGATTTGAATCGAACGAAGGAGTGATTCTGCTAGCCGCGACTAACCGTCCTGACGTACTCGATCCGGCATTGCTGCGCCCTGGTCGTTTCGATCGACAAATCGTGGTCGATATGCCGGACATTCGCGGCCGCGAGATGATCCTCAAGGTGCATGCTCGAAAGATTCCACTGGATGATGGCGTCAACCTGGGAGTGATCGCCAAGGGCACACCGGGCATGGCCGGTGCGGATTTGGCAAACCTTGTGAACGAAGGCGCGCTGTTGGCCGCTCGACGCAACCGTCAGCGTGTCATGATGATCGACTTGGAAGATGCCAAGGATAAGGTCATGCTCGGCATTGAGCGGAGGAGCCTTCAGATATCCGAAGAAGAACTTCGGTTGACTGCCTACCACGAGGCGGGTCATGCCGTCGTGAGCTTGTTTGTCCCGGGGGCCGACCCCGTGCACAAAGTGACCATCGTACCACGTGGTCGTGCGCTGGGCTTGACCTTCTCGCTCCCGGAAGAAGATCGGCACAATTTGACCAAGGAGTACATGCACGGGAAGCTGGCAATGGCGTACGGTGGACGAGTCGCCGAACAGATCATCTTTGGCCCCGAGAAGGTCACCACGGGAGCGGCCCAAGATATCGAACAGGCCACGGAGATGGCTCGGCGGATGGTGACTCAGTTCGGTATGAGTGACGTTGTCGGTCCGGTTGCCATTGGTGAAAAGGAGCAGCAGATCTTTCTCGGTCGGGAGTTCGGGCAACACCGCGAAGTGTCGGAGAAAACGGCGGAAATCGTTGACACTGAGATCAAGCGTATTCTAGACAATGCGTACGAGCGGGCCACGAAAATTCTCAACGAACAAACGAGTGTGCTTCACGCAATGGCCAGCGCTTTGCTCGAGCGTGAGACCATCGATCGCGAAGAAGTTGAGGCGCTCGGTCGCGGCGAAAAACTTCCCGACCGGCCGCCGCCGGAACCGGAACTTCCGCCGGTCGCGCCGAAGACATCGCCGCCACGGAAAGAAGCTCCTGGCCCTGTTCTCGGTTCCCCTGGCGCGGAGCCTGCCGGCGCGTGAGGGTTCTCCCTCTCGTTCCGCAACAACCTTCAGTCCTCAGTGACGCTCTCGTACAACGAGGGTGGGATCCGGGCCGCGCAGATACCGCGGCCCGTGGTTTAGAATCAGTTTCCTTTTTGATCGACGGCATAGCGGCGGATACCCGCGAGCGGGTTGCCAACGCATCGAGAACTGTTGGCGTTGAATGTCTGACCGGTGACGGGTGGGCGTTGCTCGCCGGTGGTCTTTCCCGGGTGGCCAGCTTGACCAGACCGGGGCATACTTTGCTACCCAATGCGATTGCTGAGCCGCTTGGATCGCAACTGCGTGGTTTTGCCGAGCGGCCCACCATGTGGCGAACGGCAGGAGGGGTTCTAGCATTGGATCGTCCCGTCGTCGCGGGTATCCTGAACGTGACTCCGGATTCGTTTAGCGACGGAGGACAATTCCTCAAGACCGACAACGCACTCCGGCACGCGGAGACAATGTTGCACGCGGGTGCCATGGTCATAGACGTTGGCGCCGAATCCACCCGTCCGGGAAGGCCGGCACCGGTTCCCCCCGCTGTGGAATGGGAACGCCTCGAACCGGTTCTGAGCGCACTCGTTCGACAGTTCCCTGAGGTTGCCGTTAGCGTTGATACCGTCAAAGCGGAAATAGCCAAACAGGCGTTGGAGCATGGGGCTTGGATCATTAACGACGTATCAAGTTTTCGACTCGACACACAGATGGCATCCGTTTGTGCGGCCGGCAATGCCGGTGTCGTGCTCATGCATTCGCGGGGTACGGCTCGGGATATGGCCACGTACGATCACGCTGACTACCAAGACGTAACGAGCGAGGTATGCCAGGAGTTAAGGTCACAGGTGGACTATGCCCGCCATGCGGGTGTCCTTCCGGACGCCGTCGTCGTTGACCCTGGTTTGGGGTTCTCGAAACGCCCCGATGACAACTACACGATGCTTCGGCGTCTTTCGACACTCGAGTCGTTGGGGTGTCCTGTGATGGTGGGACCGTCTCGGAAACGGTTCGTCCGGGAAATCGTGGATAACGGAGAGGACCTGGCGGATGAATTGACCGCCGCCGTATGTGTGTCCGCATATCACCGCGGTGCGCGGCTTTTTCGGGTTCACGACGTTAAAAAAACGGCCTCTGCACTCGCCGTCGCGCACGCGATCGGTATCTAATCGTGGATCTCGAGCGATTTCGGTTCCTCGTCCCGGGGTTCGCGGATGTCCTCGAGATCCTGATCGTGGCGTATGTGATCTACCGAGTGTTGTTATTCTTGGTGGGGACCAGAGCGTTGCCCATCTTGCTGGGGCTCGTTGTACTGGGGGTGGTGTACTTTGCTGCACTGATTCTCAAATTCAGCATGATCACCACGTTGTTGGGAGTGGTGGCCACCTACGGAGCCTTTGGCGCATTGGTCCTTTTTCAACCCGAACTGCGGCATGCGTTGGCACGGCTGGGCCGTACACGTACGATTCAGTTCATTGGCCAGGCGGGTTCCGAAACCATTACGGACGAGATCGCGGAAGCTGCATCCAACCTGTCGCGAACGGGGGCTGGCGCCATCATCGCGGTGGAGGGGGATGTATCGCTGAACGATTACTTGGAAAGCGGCAAGGAGATGAATGCGGGTGCATCGGCCGATCTCCTGACGACTATATTTACACCGTATTCGCCGCTCCACGATGGGGCGGTGATAGTGCGCGGAGACCGAATTATCGCAGCAGGTTGTGTTCTACCGTTGACGCAATTCCCGGTTGAGGATAGAACCCTTGGCACACGGCACCGAGCGGCGCTTGGATTGTCCGAAGAGACGGACGCCATTGTGATAGTCGTTTCTGAGGAGACGTCTAAAATATCCATTGCCATGCGGGGTCTATTGCATCGCGGTGTCACACCCAAGCAGGTTCGCGAAGTATTGGGTGGGCGCAGCTGGCCATCCGCTGCGGCAATGGAGTCGAGCGCATCGGATTAACCGGGTGATTTGCGATTAACGCATCGTAAACAATCCGACCCACAACGAAGCGAGTATGGACACAGTCTCTTTCTGGAAAAAACCCGAGTACCGTGCCGCAGCGGCCATGTTTGTCGTCGTGTTCGTGGGATATCTCGTAACACTCGCGCCAACGGTTACGTTTTGGGATGCGGGTGAGTTCCTCGCTGCATCCAAGACCCTCGGTATACCACATCCACCGGGAACACCCGTTTTCACATTCGTCGCCAACGTGTGGGCCAAGATTATTCCGTTTGGCTCGTACTCGTATCGCGTGAATTTGATGTCTGCCGTTTTCAGCGCAACGGCCGCAACATTTTTCTTTCTCGTCGTGCTACACACCCTCAAGAGCAAGGTGACCGAGGAAGGCGACAACCTCTTCGCCTACGGTGGTGCAGTTGCGGCGGCTCTTTGTTCGGCGTTCGCGTTCACCGTTTGGCAGAACTCCAACGAAGCCGAGGTTTATATGGTCTCGGCGTTTAGTATCGCTGCGTGCTGCTGGCTCGCGTGGCTTTGGAGATCGTACCGTGGGACGTCGCGTGCTGCACACATGCTTCTGCTCATGGTCTACGTGGCTGCATTTTCCATCGGCAATCATTTGTTAACGTTGCTCGTGGGGCCTGCGTTAGTGGGTTACATGTGGCACGTAATGAGGTCGGAGCCGCAGCAGGATCCAAAGGAAGCAAGCATCGAATGGACGCAGTGGGCGGTGGTGGCGGGCATCTGGGCGCTGTTGATTGGATCGGGTTTGGGCAGTCAGTCCATCTTGATCATGGGAGGCGTGGCTTTTGCCGCGGCCGCCATTTACTCCGTCGCAACCGGCCATGTTCGGTTTCCAGTCGCCGTTTTGCTGATCTCGGCCGTTGGTGTTTCCACCTACCTCTTTCTCTACATCCGCGCGGGTTTGAACCCCATCATCAATGAGGCTGACCCATCGACGTGGGATTCCCTCCTCGCGGTCATCAGACGAGAGCAATATCCGCCGCGATCGCCGCTCGACAATCCAATCTTCCCATCCGGATTCGATAATCCGGGTCGATCGTTTACCATCATTGGGCTTCAGATACTCAACTATCTCCAGTATTTCGACTGGCAATGGTCAAATGGTCTTGCACCCACCAAACCCATTTTTGACTTTGTCCGCTTGCCGTTCACCCTGCTGTTTACGTCACTCGGCATCTTGGGTCTGAGGGTCCTGTACAACAAAGATCGGTCGGTTTTCTGGCTGTTGGCGCTGACTTTTCTGATCACTGGTCCCGGGCTTGTCGCCTATATGAATTTCAAACCCGGATTTTCGCTCGGGTTTGACAAGTTTCCCGATATCTCACAACACGAAGTTCGCGAACGCGACTACTTCTTCCTCATCTCGTTTCAAACCTGGGGACTGTTTTGCGGTATTGGCCTCGCGGGTTTGTATCGCATCGTTCGTGACTATGTGACCGCGACCGGGGGTGCCGTGCAACGCGCAACCCGTATGGCGTCACCGGTGTTTATGATTGCGTTGATGCCTTTTGTGTTGAACTTCAAGGCCGCTAGTCGTGCGCACGGACCAGAAACTGGTCTTGCCCTCGATTTTTCTTACGATTTGCTGCAGACAATCGAACCGTACGGTATCGTATTCACCAACGGCGATAACGATACGTTTCCGCTTTGGTATCTTCAGGAAGTCGAAGAAATTCGCCAGGACGT
>JAZDDC010000232.1:0-6325 GCA_036679565.1 Gemmatimonadota bacterium | reverse complement strand
AGCCACCGCAAGACGCGCTTGACTCAATGCGTCACGGACCTGAATTGAAAGGGTAACCTGCTCCGCGATGTCCGTAACCGTCACACCATCTTCCACAACTCGTGGATCTATCGTTACCGCGAAAGACGTCGTCGCAGTCCAGTTACCCACCGACAGTCTGGCTTGGTACTGACCGGGCACAGCCGTGGGTCCGTTACGCCCGCTTCTTTGCGGATCGGAGTCCCACGGTCCCGCATGGGAAAGATCCCAAACAAACCGATTCATGCCCGCGGCTTTTGGCAGTTGTGGTGTACCGACACGCTCAAGCCGGAACTCCCGCATACCCGGATCGAGTGGCTCCACCAACTGCTCACCGGACGCTCCGCTGGAGAACCCGCGTATCACGGTTCCGGAGGCATCTATAATCTCGAGTGTGACATCACCGCTCGGTGCATTCGCAAAGTAGTAGTCGATGTTCGCACCGATTGGCGGAAACTGCGGGTCAGCAGGATCCCCGGGACCGAAGCCACCGGTCCGGTAACGCCAACGCACCGCATCACGTGTTTGGAAAAGGTGATTGCGCGACATCATCACCTGGTCATTCAGCTGGTGCAACGGCGTCAGGTTATCCATGATCCAGAAGCCACGCCCCATGGTAGAGAGCACCAGATCCTGGCGGAAAACCTTGATGTCGGTCACCGGAGTCACAGGCAGATTCTTTTGGAATTCTTGCCAATGCATCCCGTCATCGAACGAGACGAACATCCCAAACTCCGTGCCCGCGTAGAGCAGGCCTTCGCGGTCCGGATCCTCACGTACGACACGCGTGGGATGATGGTTCGGAATGCCGTTGTCACCCGTCGTCAAACGTGTCCAGTTTGCACCGTAATCTTCGGTCTTGTAGATGTGCGGTTCGAAGTCACCCAGTTGATACCGCAAAACTGCCACGTACGCTTTTTCAGGGCGGTGTGGCGACGGTTCGACTGTTTGCACTCTTCCGTATGGACCTAACTCAGGTGGCGTCACATCAGCCCACGTGCGTCCACCGTCACGCGTAACGTGTACCGGACCATCGTTGGCGCCGGTCCAGATCACACCCTGTTGGATTGGAGATTCCTGGACGGAGTAAAGGGTGCTGAAATGTTCTTCGCCCGTGATGTCGCGTGTAATTGGCCAACCCGACGTCACCTGAGTCTCAGGGGTGGCAGCAGTCAGGTCAGGTGAAATCGTCTCCCACGTGACACCTTCGTCTGTAGTACGATGCAAGTATTGCGATGCGTGGTACACGACGTTTGGGTCATGCGGAGACACGTACACAGGGGAAACACGCTGGAAGCGATATTCCAAGTCGCCGGTGTTGTGCCCATAGATGTTACCAAAGCCAACGTAATAATGCTTCTCTTGGCCGGTCCTGTGATTGTATCGCCCGAAACGACCTTTGCAATTTGAATACACGATTGACGCGTCACCCGGTTTCGGTATCGCGGGGCCGGTCTCGCAACCACCGACGGCTTCCCAATAACCCACACGACCACCGGGATGGGAAAAAGGTGGACGGCTGGGAACTCGAATCGTTGTGTTGTCCTGTTGCCCTGCATAAACCCAATACGGGTAACGGTCGTCGGTATTTACCTGATACAACTCGGCCGTCACTTGGTTGTGTTGTCCGGACCAGGTGGCACCGCCATCCAAACTGACATTCGCACCGCCATCGTTGGACTGCACCATGATCAGCGGATTGTCTGGATTGATCCAAATGTCGTGGTTGTCACCGTGCGGTGTAGGCCGACGTTGGAAGGTGCTACCACCATCGGTTGACTTATAAAACCCTTCGTTGTTCACGTAGACGATGTCTGCGTTGTGAGGGTCCGCTTCAACACCGGTGTAGTAAAAAGGTCTGTTGAGTATTGGATTGTAGCTCGTGACCTGCTGCCAAGTCGCTCCGCGATCGTCTGAACGGTAAAGACCATCCTCGGGTTCGACCGCTTCGATGAGTACGTAAACTCGATTCGGGTCGGCTGGCGAGACGGCAAGATCGCTCTTCCCCCGAAGACCCGTGGGTAAACCGTTCGTCAATTGATCCCACGTGTCGCCACCGTCGGACGATTTGTAAACGCCGCCTTCCATGGCGCCACTTATGATTGTCCATGGTTTGCGCTCGGCGCGCCACATCGAGGCGTAGATCTCGTTCGGATTGTCGGGCGCAAACTCGAGGTCGACCGCACCCGTGCTGTCCGAGATAAAAAGAACGTTTTGCCACGTGCTACCACCGTCTGTCGTCCGGTACACGCCGCGATCCGGTGTCGGCGCGAACACGTTTCCCATGGCGGCAACATATACCACGTCCGCATTGTCGGGATGAATCAACACGGCACCGATCTGACCGGTGTTTCGCAGACCAACGAAAGACCATGTTGCTCCGGCGTCAGTCGATTTGAAAACACCGAGTCCGGTGATCACATTGCTCCGTATCCCATCCGAACCGGTCCCCACATAAACGATGTCCGGATCCGAATCGGCGACGCGGATTGCCCCGATTGATCCGGTCGTAAAATATCCATCCGAGACATTGACCCAGTTGCTTCCGTTGTCGGTGGTCTTCCAAACACCACCACCCGTCGCTCCCATGTAAAACGTGGAAGGATGCGCGACGTGCCCAGCCACCGCGGTCGCACGGCCGCCCCTCGACGGACCAAGGCTGCGGTACTCGACGCCCTCTAAAAAGGCGGGGCGGACGAGTTCGTTTTCGTCCATCACTTGGGCAGCCAAACCACCACCGGGATGGGACGTGGCCAAAGCGACACAAACGACTGTAACGACTAAGGACTTCTTCATTTTTGCTACCCTCGAGTCGGGCTGAGAAATGTGCGGCCATGGAGTGTGCACAGATTGAGGGGAGGGGGCAAGCATGGACAGCGAACGGGCCGCCGGTACCGCGCGTTACAAGCCTTCAGGCCGAGACCTCCTAGAGGCCACCTTGTGTGATCCGGAACATGCGTTGGGCCGCCCTTGTCTTCGACCAACCTCTCGGATTACTATGGCATGTCGTCTTTGTATGCATCAACCAGGAGTCTTGTGATGCCAACGAGTTTTCATCTGGGCGAGTTCGAACATTTGGTGCTCCTCGTCCTGCTCCGCGTGGGGCCCTGGTCCTCCGCGCCGGGATTGATCGAAGAACTTGTACGCCACGCGCCTCGCAACCCAACCCGCGGGGCCGTGTACCGAACATTGGACCGTTTGGCAGAGAAGGGATTCGTGACGGGCAGATCTGAGGTGGGATCTCCCGAACGTGCCGGCCTGCCGCGCCGCTCATTCCGAGTGTCACCGCCGGGGTTGCGTGCGTTAAAGCAGTCGCGGCACCTCTTGCTGGGGCTGTGGTCTGGATTGGAGGGAGTTCTCGATTGAAACCCATCCTCTGGCTGCGTCGACCTCGTGTCAATGTCATCGCGCGCTTCGAGAACACCGGCCGGGATGCGATCAGGGTACTGGCATCGGCAATCCATGAAGTCGATTCGAGTCTTTCGATCACCCCCGTGATTTCGGTTACCACATACACCGGGGTCGGTACGCTACCACAAAAAGTCGGTGGTGCCGTCTGCTTCGTCCTCGGGCTCGTAGGTCTTCTGCTCGCAGCACTCGGCATCCTACCAGCCTGGCGAGCGTCCCGAGTAGACCCAAGCGCCGTCTTGCGTTCGGAGTGAGACACCGGCGCGAAAACCGCCACACCTACATTGCAAAAGAAAAAGCGGGTAGCGGGTAGCGGATAGCGGATAGCGGGTAGCGGGTAGCGGACAACAACTTCCATCAGAATCCAACAACCGCCAGTTAGAATCCAACCAGGCCAGAAGACAGAGATCAAAGGCGTATCGTGATTTTTGACCCTAACAAGGGCCGGATATCGAATTTGTTACCTTAACGCTCTGTCCCCTGGCCCTCGTACTACCTCGGCGACCGGACGCGACGTGCAGGGGCGCACATCGATCCGCCTATCATCGACTATTGGTTGGACGTCGAATACAACACGCGACCGTAACGCTGTTGGATTGGTCGGTTGTTATCATCGACAATCTGCTTGAACTGGGCAATTTGTTCTGGGGACATCGTGATCGGACTCGACATCACGAACCACGAGACACCTTCACTGCACGGGGGTGTGGTCAACGAACCGTTGTAGTGGAAAAAATTGCGGTCATCCGGCAAAAGGCCGTCGGGGTCTATATACGCATCCTCGAACACCTGCGGATTCCCCACTTGATTGGGAAGACGTTGCCAAACCTCATCAAACGCAGGATTGTGCTCGCCTGATTCGATCATTACACCGACTACGGCTAACCGCCCCTGCCCGTCCTGGTGGACGAGATGCATTTCGACGTCCGCATATTGGCCATCGATCGTATGCTCACTAGGCGAATGGAAATGGAATTGACGCAGCCGATACGGCCAGCGACCGATCGAGACATAGCTGTCACCATGGTGGTCGACTTGGACCGTGTGACCGTTGTTGACGATCGCCAAAGTGGTCGGACGATATGCGAAACCGATTCCCGAAAGATCACGCGTTTGGTCGGAAGAGAGATCAATCGGGGATTGGCGATTGCCGACGCTGCACGCACTGTAGTCAGCCGAGATGCCGCCCCAATTGGCCGGACCACCCGCGCCTTCGTAAGACCAATGGACGGCACCGTGGTCGTCGGACACTGCAACGGGCCCCGATGCCATGGTGGAATGTTTGGGCTGTGCGCGACTTTCACCGGGAACCGCACCGTATTGACCTATCTCCGGAGCCGCCGCCGAAGAAGCAAATTCCGCCGAACCGCCAAAACATCCAGCACAAAACGCAAGCGCTGTGAGGACCGGCAAATCATGGAAGATGGCTTGGTCAGTTGAGAACATTTCGTACCAATCGGACTAGGTTGATTGGTAGTATCGGCGCCGACCCGTCGGGTTTTAGCACGAGTCGCAAATGCCGGGCAATTGCCCCGGCCACGGTCGCGCTCGGGGTTGCAGGCACTCAGATTCACCACGGATTAGAAGACACGTGGCGCGAGATGACCGGACGGGGTGATTACGTGGTGCGGCTTCCACGCGGAGGGGCGTGCAAGGAGGAAACGCCTACTTCGATCGGGAATCCGAATCTTGATCGATTAATGTCCGCGCGGGTTGTGCAGCAGTGGCCACGGGCAAGGGTTCTTATGGGCCAAACAGGTTCATGACAACTGAGACGGTTCCGAATAGAACAACAATCAGAATGGCCATTTTGACGAGTTGGACCCGGAGTGGCGGGAATGGCTTGCTTTCGGCTTCTTCGCGTGTGACGAGCATGGCCTAAGGAAACGGATCTTTGCGTGGGAATCAACGGTAAATGACCAAACGGACTCGTCGTCTTTCGGTGCTCCGTCGCCACGGAGTGGCCCAACGCCAACACCAAACCACTCGATATTGATTAAATTTATCAAACCCATGGATTCGAGATCAAAAAAATGAACGTATCAACCTTAAAAATGTTTGCCGTCGGCGGTGCATTTGCGGCGGTTTCATTTGCCGCATACGCGACGATACGACCGGAAGTTGCCTCAGCGGCCACCAGCATTGTCGTGTACAAATCGCCGACGTGTGGCTGCTGTCATAATTGGGTAGAGCACCTCAAGGAAAACGATTTCGACGTGACCGCCCATGATGTGGCGGATATTACGGAGATCAAAACGCAACTGGGCATCCCCAACGACCTCACGTCGTGTCATACCGCCGTGCTCGGTAACTACGTCGTGGAGGGACATGTCCCGGCTGACATCATCGAACGTCTGCTCAGGGAGCAACCAGCAATAGCTGGTATAAGTGTTCCCGGAATGCCGGTTGGGTCTCCCGGAATGGAGGGCCCAAATGCTCGCCCCTACAACGTTGTCGCATTCGATGGCTCAGGGAATCGGAGCATATTCGCAACGGTTACTCCCTGAGTCGGAAAAGCCGTAAGGCGTCCGGCGCGAGTGGAGACCAATCATTCGCGCCGCTCGGCACCCAAAGCGGTGATCGTCTGCGCGCGGCCACCGCTTGCGACCTGTCGGACCTTCAACGAATCGCGCACCAAGCCAAACGTCATTGGGGTTACCCTGACCCGTGGATCAAGGAGTGGCGCGAGGCGTTGACCGTTAGCCCCGACGACCTAGAAACCCAACGCGTCTTCGTGGCAGAGTCCGAACATCGGTCGGTTGGGTTTTGTTCCGTCACACCGGTGGGCTCAGGATGGTCCCTTGAACACATGTGGGTGCTCCCAACATTTATGAAGCGGGGAGTGGGGCACACGCTACTTCGTGCCGCGCTTGAGCACGTGAAGAGCAAGGGGTCCAAA
>JAZDDC010000231.1:0-4712 GCA_036679565.1 Gemmatimonadota bacterium | reverse complement strand
GCACGCTTTCCGGTGGCGAAAAAAGAAGAGTCGCACTGTGTCGCTTGTTGCTGACGCAACCCGATATTTTGCTGCTGGACGAACCCACCAATCACCTCGATGCGGAATCCGTCGCTTGGCTCGAGCGGCATCTTAAGGACTACCCCGGTTGTGTCATCGCCGTTACCCACGACCGTTACTTCCTGGACAATGTCGCGGGTTGGATTCTCGAACTGGATCGGGGAGAGGGCATTCCGTGGCAGGGGAATTATTCCGGTTGGTTGGAGCAGAAACAACAGCGGATGGCCACGGAAGAAAAGCACGTGTCGGCGCGCCGGAAAACCTTGCAACGCGAACTCGAGTGGCTCCGCATGGCGCCGCGTGCTCGGCAAGCGAAGGGTAAAGCCCGTATCAGCGCGTACGAGCAACTTGCCGCGGAGGACGGAAACGCCCGGGAGGATTCGGTCGAGATCCTGATTCCGCCGGCACCACGCCTGGGCGAGGATGTCGTCATTGCCAAGGGTGTCACCAAAGCATATGACGATCAGTTGTTGTTGGATGACCTAAGCTTCCGCTTCCCGCGTGGTGGGATCGTTGGCATTATTGGGCCAAACGGCGCGGGTAAGACCACGCTCTTCCGTCTCCTGGCAGGCCAAGAGCAAACAGACTCCGGCACCTTACGGATCGGTCAAACTGTGTCGATCTCCTACGTGGACCAATCGCGTGAAGAACTTGATTCCTCTCGAACGGTGTTTCAGGAAATATCCGATGGGGTGGATCCACTGCTCTTCGGCAAACGTGAGATCAACGCACGAGCGTACTGTACTTGGTTCGGATTTCGGGGCGCGGATCAACAGAAAACCGTTGGGATGCTGTCCGGTGGGGAGCGCAATCGGCTGCATTTGGCGAAGTTGTTAAAGTCCGGTGGCAACTTGTTGCTGCTTGACGAACCTACGAATGATATCGACGTAGATACGTTGCGTGCGCTTGAAGACGCTTTGCTTCGGTTTTCGGGATGCGTGGCGGTGATCAGTCACGACCGATGGTTCCTGGATCGCATTGCCACGCATATCCTGGCATTTGAAGATGACGGTGACGTGCGCTGGTTCGAGGGAAACTACCAAGAGTATGCGGCGGATTACAAGAAACGCAAAGGTGCGCATGCAGACCAGCCACACCGAATGAAATACCGTAAGTTGACTCGATGATTCGTTCGCGCTGGCACAACGTCAACAAAAGGGGGAGACGGGATGGAACTTAAGGACGCAGTTGCGCTTGTGACGGGTGGCAGCGAAGGGATTGGGCGAGCCATTGCGGAGGCGCTGAAGCACGGGGGCTGCAAGGTGACCGTTACTGGCAGACGTGAAGATGTTCTCAAGAAAGCTGCCGGAGAGATCGGTGCGGATTGGATAACCGCTGACGTGGGGAAAGAAGAAGATGCCGTCCGCACCGTGAACGCCGTCATTAAGAAGCACGGACGCCTGGATGTTTTGGTAAACAACGCCGGTTATGGTGTCTTCAAGCCGTTGGTCGATATGACGCTTGATGAATTGGAAGGGGTTTACCGCACGAACGTCTTCGGCGCGTTTTTGATGGCGAGGGAAGCGGCTCGGCAGTTCGTGAAGCAGGGCAGCGGCGAACTCATCAACATATCGTCCACTTCCGGACTCAAGGGCGGTCGTGGCAGTACGGCGTATAGTTCCTCGAAGTTCGCGTTACGTGGTATGACGGAGTGCTGGCGCGACGAGCTGCGGCGTCACAACGTACGGGTCATGTTGGTGAACCCGAGCGAAGTTGTCACGGAATTCGCCACAAAGGCAGGTTTTCAACGCGAGGTATCGGAGAAGAAGCTGCGGCCTGCGGATATCGCCGATGCCATTGTGGGTGCCCTGAAGGTTGATAGTCGCGGTTTTATTCCGGAGTTCTCCGTATTTGCCACGAATCCCTTCTAAGGATCATTCTGGGTGGCCCGGGTTGACTCAGGACGTCGCAGGAGCAGGGGACCGTAACGTGGACGTCGTCGATGCACGCCCCACGTTCAATCGATACCCAAACCAAATCAGCACGAGGCCTACGAACTCCGTGACGTAGAGGACTTCGGTATATCCCATTCGTGTTGACATTCCTCCAATCCCCGGCAAAAGGGCGCCGAGCGCAATAAGCGTATTCCCATAGAAGCGGTGAGACATCTCCGGCACTCCAGCGTAGCGGATTGCGGAGAGGACGGCTCCGCCCACCAGAAAGATGAATGCGTACGTATTGATGAAGGGGCTAAACATCCGCACCCAACTCCACTCCATTACACTGCCGGTCAGTCGGTGTGATTCGACCAACGTCTCGTTGATGGGTGTGAGCAACACGGCGATTGCCGCGACGGCGATGAATGGCACGAGCAAGGCGCTCAAGATGTTTGCTGTTCGACGTGACAGAAGTAAGTAAACGGTTCCCTGCGCCAGTGGGGCGCCCCCGAGCAGCGCACCAGAGATATACCACATCCGGAATACTGGTTCCTGCCAGCCGAACAGCGTCACGAGTGATTCCGTAAGCGTGCCGACTCCATAGAGAAGAATGCCTGCGCCCCACCATGCAAGGTGGGGGCCTGTTTTACGACCGAAGTATCGTCGCAAGACTATGACGGCGAACGGAATGGCGATGATTGTCGTTGCGATCGGGATGAAATGTACGAAGCTGGGTCCGGTTTCCATGATCTAGAACACCACATCCCAGGTTAGCGTGAACCCACGTCCCGGTTCGGGTCGAAAGAAGCTCACATTGGCAGATTCCGCGTACAAAGCGTCTGTGAGATTGGTGACCTGTAACCCCAGATGATGTTCGTGGCCGCCACGTCGGAACACGAGGAAACTGGCGCGCGCATTGTGCACCGTAAAAGATGGCAACACGTCGCCGACGGGGTTGTTTGTCAACGCCACGTCCTTCTGCTCGCCGTTGTGGCGTATGCCGTATTGCACGCGCATGCGGTCCTGCAAACCAAGAAACTCCACGCCGCCCGTTACCTTAGTGGAGAATGACTCGCCCACAGGGTTCAATGGCTCGAGTACGTCGCGTGAATTTAGCTTCGTGAATCCACCGTGTAACATGAATCCTTCGGGAAGCCACACGGCGCCGGTTAATTCGAGCCCAGTGTAACGCAACTTGTCCACGTTTACGTTCTGGAAGGTCTGGAGTCGGTTGAGCGTGTCGCCCGTCGGAGCGATACGAATCCCGTTGCGCACCTCATTGCGGAACACGAATCCCTCCGCGGACACAGTACCGCTGTTATACCGTACACCTATGTCAAGGTTGATCGATGTTTCAGGTTCCAGGTCCGGGCTCCTCACTTGGAACGCGCTCCCCTCCGGTGTGGGGCCATTGAAAAAGCGCTCAACGAGGTTCGGCGATCGGAACCCTCTACCCAAAGATCCGATGAGGCTGAGACCGTCGATCACTTCAACGATCCCATTGAGTGACCCGACGACGGTACGGTCCTGCGCGGCGATGTTGTCTGCGTTGAGGCCGGGCGTATCGATCGTGGATGCGTTGACGTCTTGGTATCGAAGGCCCAATACGACGCTTGCGCGGTCTACGATCTGGATCTGGTCCTGTGCGAACACACCGACGCTTCGGAAGTTCGCATTCGGAATGAGTGGCAACGTGCTTGTCTCGATCATCGGCGGACCAAAACCAACGACCGTGGTCACGTTTGAGTTGGTATTGCGGGAACGGTCTCGGAAGAAATCAATACCGTACGTGAAGGTGTGTGAACCGATGAACTTCTGGCTTTCAACGCGAAAACCAAAGGTCTCGACATCGGTGAAGTTAGAAGTGTTGGATTCGACGCCAGCGCCGGGTGGGGCATTGGGACCGAACCCAGCAAATACGTTTATGTCGAGAAAGCGTTCGTTGTCCGCAAAGTATGCGGTTACTGATAAATCGTCTGCGATTAGCGTGCCCAACCCATTGGCTTCGTGACCTACGGTAACCTTGTTGAATTGCTGGTCGGGATAAAGGATCTGGATGAAGGGGAGGGACGATCCAAACGCATCGTTGTCCACGCGTCCGAACCCTGCTGAGTCAGCGCTGTAGTGCTCCACACGTATGTACGTTTGATTTTGCGGACTGAAGTCGTAGCGGAGATATCCTTGCAGACTCCTGTCGTCGACACCGGTTTCAAACACCGTGGTATCGGCAGTGAGTGCAATACCGCCGAACTCCCCCGCGGGCGCGCGATAGGGATTTGCCTGGCGGACCGTGCCGCTGGCCTGAAACGCAAACCGGCCGAAACGTCCGTTGAGGTTTGCCGTCCCCTTTGACTGATCGTCCTGCGAACTGAAGCGATATCCTGCGGTTCCGTGTAACCCTTCGCGCCGCGGACTTTTTGTGATGAGATTGATCACGCCGCCGATGGCATCGCTCCCGTATAGAACGGAAGAGGGGCCTCTTACAACTTCTACGCGATCCACGTGGGCTACATCGACAAGCGCTGGTACCTCCCCGAAGTCCTGCTGACGGCGTGAGTTGTTCAAGCGAATACCGTCCTGCAATAGGAGGATGCGTTGGCCTCGAAGACCCCGTATCGATGGCCGAACTTGATTGACACCCACTCCGGTGACGTCAACGCCCGGAAGATCTCGGAAGAGGTCGCTCACAGTATTCGGCGCTTGTCGTCTTATTGTCCGCCAGTCGAGCACCGTTACGGGTTGGGGAACCAAGGAGACATCGGTCTCTGATCTGGT
>JAZDDC010000230.1:0-2881 GCA_036679565.1 Gemmatimonadota bacterium | reverse complement strand
CAAAACGGCGTTATCATGGACGGGTTCCCGAGGACGGTGGCTCAGGCGGAGGCCGTTGCAAACCTGTTGGCTTCGAAGGGCCAGACAGTTGACCGTGTGCTTACATTTGAAGTACCAGATGATGAGCTGGTACGCCGTATGCAGGGTAGAGCGGCGCAGGAAGGCCGCAGTGACGATACACGGGACGCATTCCAAAAACGTCTCGACGTCTATCAAGAGCAGACGGCTCCGTTAGTCGAGTTTTACGAGAGGCAAAACCTCAACGTAAGAATCCCGGGCATGGGAACTATGGATGAGGTGTCAACGCGAGTTCAGGAGGCTCTGGACGGTTGATTACGATCAAGTCGCCACGTGAAGTAGAGGTCATGGCCGAGGCGGGTCGGATCTTGGCGGAAACGCTTGCGTTAATTACCTCCAACGTTAGGCCCGGGGTTTCCACCGAAGAGTTGGACGCCGGTGCGGAGGAGTTCATAAGAAGTCACCCCGGTGCGCTGCCCTCGTTTAAGGGGCTGTACGATTTCCCGAAAACCCTATGTACGTCCATCAACACCGAAATCGTGCATGGGATTCCCTCGCAGACACGCGTGCTGCGCGAGGGCGACATCCTCAGCGTTGATTGCGGTGTCTGCCTCGAAGGTCTACACGCCGACTCAGCCACGACCATTCCCGTTGGCCACGTGGACGATGAAACACGTAGTCTGTTGTCGGTGACCCAGGAGGCTCTTGCGGCCGGGATAGAGGCTGCTCGGCTTGACAATCACACCGGAGACATCGGCCACGCGGTTCAACAAGTCGCCGAAGCTGCTGGGTTTAGCGTCGTCCGCGAACTTGTCGGCCACGGTATTGGCACGAGTTTCCACGAGGAACCGCAGATCCCAAATTTCGGGAAGCCAAAACGAGGTCGCAAGTTGGTTGAGGGGATGACTATTGCCATCGAACCGATGGTAAATGTCGGCGGTCCGGAAATTCGAACGTTGGAAGATCGTTGGACCGTCGTCACTGCGGATGGATCCCGATCTGCGCACTTTGAGCACACGGTTTTGATTCAGGCGGACGGGCCGCGACTTCTTACCGAGCGCCCAATGCATGTTGAACCGGCGGCAACCGGCCCCAGCTCAACGGCTGCCACGACATCGTAGCTATTTTTCTCTGAACGCGGTTTGTTCGATCCGCGTTTCCAACGAAAAACTCTCCAAACGTCGTGACAACTTGATGTCAGCCGCGGAAAACCCTGTCAGCGTAGCCTGAGGTGCCAGCCCGACGATTTCGCTTGAGTGTATGGTGACACCGCGCATTTTGGCTTGCCTATCGACGAGTTCAAATGCTTGCGGGATCGTCACAACGTCCAGGTTGAACAAGTTCATCGAGACCTGCGCGTGCGCTCCGACCCGTAAACCCAATGCGCGAATGCCCGCATGCCCACCGCTGGATGCCCGAACGTTTCGCGCAATCGTGGTTGCAATCCCTATATCCTGCGTGTTCAGATTGATATTGAATGCGACCAGGAAATGTCGCGCGCCGATGATCGATGCTCCGGCGGTAGGATGTAATCGGTTGGGTCCGGCGTAGGGTGGTGCTACGTTGCCTGCCTCCAACGCCGTTCGTAACCACTCGAACCCTTGTCGTCTGATTGCCGGGAGAGTAACTCGTTCGTTGCTCATCGTGGCCAGTTCATACAGGTAAG
Source organism: Gemmatimonadota bacterium (assembly GCA_036679565.1). GTDB lineage: Bacteria > Gemmatimonadota > Gemmatimonadetes > Gemmatimonadales > GWC2-71-9 > JAZDDC01. Next base: position 1,197 of record JAZDDC010000230.1, on the reverse strand, counting down.
CTGGCACGTCGAGAGCGTGTGCCATTGCGTCGGCGAATTCTCTCGCCGTCCTGATGGCAACGTCGTCTGGTGTTGGCGGGATTGCGATGAAGGGGATTACATCGGCTGCGCCGATTCTGGGGTGTTGCCCATGGTGTTTGCTCAGATCAATTCGTTCGATCGCCACGCGAACGGCTTCGAAGGTTGCGTCTTGAAGCGCCCGTGGCCCCCCCACGACCGTGAACACGGAACGGTTGTGTGATGAATCTGTATGAATGTCGAGGACGGATATTCCATCGACTGAAAGAAAGGACGCTTCGATCGCCCGTAGTGTATCGTGGTCAGGTCCCACGCTGAAATTGGGCACGCATTCGAGAAAATCGCTTGACGGTCTTAACACAACGTGTCCATTAGCCAGGCGTGGACGGCTGGATTCCCCGCCACGATCGGGCCGTGCGTTATGACGTCCTCCGAACCATCTAAGTTTGTCACCAGTCCGCCGGCTTCACGGACGATGAGTGTACCGGCCGCAACATCCCATGGTGTCAGCGCAAGTTCCCAGAAACCGTCGAAGAACCCGCGCGCGAGATGTGTGAGATCCAAGGCGGCCGAACCCGCTCGTCGGATTCCACTCGTCGCACAAAGGATTGTGGTGAATTGTCTGAGGTACGGGTCCAATAAGTGCGGGTGCTTGAAGGGGAAGCCGGTACCGATTAGACAATCTTCGGGACGATTCCTTTCAGACACGCTGAGTCTTGTTGACTCGTGCCATGCGCCGCCGCCGTCGATGGCGTGAAACTGTTCGCCCCGTACCACATCCGAGATGACTGCAGCGCGGGGTTGACCATCTGCGACGGCCGCGATGCTCACGGCATAGGCCGGAAAGCCATGGAGATAGTTCGTGGTTCCGTCCAAGGGATCGACGACCCAAACCGGGTCACCGCTTGCGATGTCCGGCGTCAACTCTTCACCACGAACCACGGACCCAGGTATATCTTTCGTCAGGCTTTCCGCGATGATCGATTCGGCGCCACGATCGACGGCGGTGACAAAATCGCTCACACCTTTTTTTTCCCAAGACGTGTCCGGCGGTCTATCGGCCGAGCGAATGAACTCAGTGGCGGCGGTCGCGGCACGTTTGGCCGCAGAAAGTAACTCCGCATAATCTGTCACCTTGCGGCCCTTTCCAGGTGTCCGTAAGCTTAGGCCATGGCGCGC
>JAZDDC010000023.1:0-2004 GCA_036679565.1 Gemmatimonadota bacterium | reverse complement strand
AGCATCAAGCGACCGAACTGCACAAACTCTTCTTCCCAGGCGGTCGGCGAGGAAAAGAGCACGTCACGGGTTGGTGTAAGTTCTCCGCGCCGACGCGCCAACTCCAGATGATGTTCGACTTCGTTCCACAGATGTGTGACCTCGTCAACGCCAATGCCACTCTCAACGACGACCACCGTGTCGGGCGGAACCAAAGCCAAAAGGGACCGGCGTGTTGAATCTTCGCGGTCGTCATTCTCTGGGGCTTGTAGCTGCTCGCGAACTGCAGAGATGGGCAATACCGTTATTGAATCCTGTTCCACCTCCGAGCGTTGCGTATCGAGATCGTATGCTCGGATCGACGCAATTTCATCACCCCACCACTCGATACGCATCGGGTTCGCCATACCAAAGCCATACACATCGACAATGCCGCCACGCATGGCAAACTGCGCGACGTCGAGCACGCTGGGATTGGCTTCGTATCCCATGGTCTCGAGTTTTGTGGTAAAATCGACGGGTTTGATGATGTCACCGGTATTCACGATGAGTCGGTGATCTGTCACCGAACGGGCCAGCGCCGTTCGCTCGGCCGTCGCTCGTATGGTGGTTATCAGGACAGAAACCGCGCCCTTCAAAAGGGCTGCTATCGTTTCGACACGTTCGCCCGCGATTTCAAAGTGAGGTTCTTCTTCACCGAGCGCCTCACGTTGTGGGTACAACCGCACGCGATCGCCCATCAGCATTGTCAAGTCTGATAACCAGCGCTCGGCATCCGCCGGTGTCTGTGTGGCAATGAGGAATGTTCGTTGAGGATGGTCTTCGGCGAGCGCGGCAACCATCACGGACGCACTACTCCCCGGCAATCCCCCCAGTTTGAGGGCATCGCGTTGATTAGGAAGACCGACGCTCAACGACCGGTATCGTGGCACGTCGCGAAAAGCGCTTAAGAGATTTGGAAGCATCTAACCTTCTGTACTGCGACCTCCCCCGATGGTGGCTACCAATAGTTCAACCAGGGCGACTGCGATTGCCACCAATACTAAAGCACCGGTGAGATCGGCTCGCTGCGCCCCCGAAAATAACTCGCGATCAATGGCATTCGAATCTAGCACCTCCGCACCTTCGCCAATGGCGGCAGTAACGTCGCTTGCATCAATGATGTCGAGCCGAGACTCCCGTGGATCGGGATTGACCTGTAGCGCGCCGACCGTGTCGCCTGATGCCGCGCGCAAATAGTACACGCCTGAACGTTGCGGAGCGACGACCACGCCATCGCCCGCGGTGATCTCAACTCCGTCGGCTCCAAGAACCGTTTCCACGCCACCGGGCAATTGGACAGACCCGCCCGGAGCGGCTGAAACCACCGTGACCTGACGTGCCGCTACACGGTTTACTAACCAATCAACAAACGGTGCAAAACCGGCTGTAAGTGGTAGCGTGGTCCACCCCGGTTCCAGGCGACTCCCCAAAATGACCACGTCCCGCTCTTTGACTGCCCACGGCTCGTTGCCCACCGTTAGTAGCACGGTTCCGCCACTTCCCCGAAGCTGGCGGCGACGAGTTACTGTAACATCATTGGCAGCCACCGAATCACCCACTACACGCCACTCACCTTGGCGAACATCGCCGAACCGCCACGTCACACCGTGACCTGCGAGTTCTCGATTGATCGTACCGACCATGGCCTGGTCTGCCGGGGGCATGACAACGGTGGTGCCCCGCCCCGGTGTGTCGTCAATCGTCACGATAGGACCGCTTCCCACCCGGCCAGCCGCTCGCAACGCCGCCACGACCTCGCTGACAAACACGCCGGCACCACTTCCGAGATTCACATTGGCAGCCGGTGTCGCAAGCAATGCGAGAAACCGCCGATCATCGGCCCGCAGTTCATCGGGGTCTAAATCCAGAACCGCCACATGCCAACCGGGTTGTGCCGATCCCGGCAACACCACGCGGTCACCCGCACCGCCGAATCCACGACCTAAGGCTCGTGCGTCGCTTGTCAAAGAGACAGTGGCCGGT
>JAZDDC010000229.1:0-4916 GCA_036679565.1 Gemmatimonadota bacterium | reverse complement strand
CTCGGCGGCAGCGACCTGCAGGAAGATGGCCAAGCGTACACCTATTTCGTGGTGCGTGGCGATGGTGTGTACCTGGTGAAGAAACGGGACGGAACCGAACTGGTCGTGCTCACCGAGGGTGGGAACCGTGCGGGATACGTCCAACACGACGCGATCAATGCTGCGGGCGATGACGGACGGGCCACCAATGAATTGGCCGTTCGAGTACAAGCGGACGACGTCCAGTTCCTTGTGAATGGCACCGTGGTAATGACGGCTCCCAAGTCCGACATCCACACGGACGGCATTGCCGGGATGCGGATCAATCACAACTTGGACATCCACATCGGTTCGTTCAACTTATCCAGTGGGTCTGGAACTTAAGGGCCAAGAAGACGCCCCGGCTTCGGCCGGGGCGGGCCTTGACCGGTTGCCGGACCGGGTTTGGCCGCGCACCCGCACCCGAGCATTACGACCCGTTTGAATTCGCGGGCTGATTCTCAATCAGTTCTGAGTGCGTCCAAGGGATTCACTGTCTCGGCCTTTCTCGCCGGAACGGCACTGGCGACGAGCCACGCCAACGCCAAAACCATCGCCGCTCCGGCGACGGTCATCCAATCCATGGGACGAACTCCAAAGAGTCGATTCTCGATCAAACGGCCCAGTGCCCATGACGCAGGTAACGCGATGGTCAACCCGGTCGCCCCCAGGGCGGCAGCTTCACGTACGATCAACCCTCCTGCCGACCAGCGTGGCGCGCCGAGTGCGAGCCGTATGCCCATCTCTTTGGTCCGACACGCGGCGGAGAAGGTGAGCACGCCGTACAGGCCGATCATCGCCAACAGTGTGGCTATCACGGCGAAGGCTCCGGCGAGCATTGCCAGCATTCGCTCGTAGACCAACAAGCGGTCGAGTTGGTCTTCCAACGTACGCAAAGACGTCAGCACAAGCACAGGATCAACGCGATTCACCGCGGCCCGGATCGCCCGCGCTGTTGCCGCCAACGAACTGCGTGTTCGCACGTAAAACGTGCCTGTCCCGACCGAACGTTCCCAAAGAGAAAAGAAAATCTGCGGTTCAAGTTCGCGCAGACCGTGGTCACGAAAGCTCTTTACCACGCCTACGATCTCGATGCTCGGCACGACGTTCGGATCCCGACCAATGGCCACTCGTGCTCCAACGGGATTGCCTACCGGTATGTACCGTCGCACGAACTCTTCGCTGACGATTGCCGAACGCAAACCCCAACCCGGTTCGTTTCGGATGTCGCGGGCGTCGAAGTCGCGACCCAGCGTAATCGGCGTGCCCAACGCGGCGAAAAACCCCGCAGTGACCGCATTCATCGGGATGCTTTCGTTTTCGTTCGAGACAACCCGTTGCGAAGATTCGACGGTTACTGGGTTTCCCCATCCGCCGCCACTCAACAGCTCCCACAGGCCGACTCCAACTTGCTCAACGTCGGGCAGTGCCTGGACCTCTGTCAACACGCTCCGAAGCACTGGCTTCGATGCACCCAACTCGTAACCATCGTTTACCGGAGTGACCTGAAACATCAGGAGGTTGGTCGTCGAAAAACCGGGGCCCAGCGCTCGCAGCGTTCCGAGCGTGCGAGCGAATAGACCGGCGCCGATCAGCAGGATCAGCGCGAGCGCGAACTGGCCAACCACGAGCGTTTTGCGCAAGCCAAGACCTCCCGCGATCCCGGACGACTGTGCTTTGAGCGCGGTCACGGGCCGCACCGACGCCGCGAAGAAGGCTGGCGTGGCTCCGGAAAGCAACGTGACCAGCACCGTGATACCCAGGGCGAACACGAGGACCCGCATGTCGAGGTTCGCACTCAGTGACACATCTCCTGTCCAAGGTGCGGACGCCGTGCGCAAATAGGACAGAACGGATCGGGCAACGGGAGGAGCCAGTAGCACGCCCGCGATGCCTCCTGCACCGGCTAGCAATCCGCTCTCGATCAGTTGCTCCTTCACGATTCGCGCACGGGAGGCGCCCAGAGCGGTTCTCAATGCGATCGCTCGGCGCCGGGCAAGTGTTCGTGCGAGCGAGAGATTTGCGACGTTGAGACAAGCGAGTAGGAGGAGTAACGTAGTCGCCGCCACCAGTATCAACACTGGCTGCTGAAAACGCGATTGCATCTGCGACTGACCCTGTCGGCCGGAAAGGAGATCTAACGTTGACGCCAGGTATTCCTGCATGCGTTGCTCGTTGACGCCCGGCCACCCTTCCCGCTCGGTGTCGGCGTGCAAATAATTCCTGAACCACGGTTGGAGCTGCGTCTCCGCTCGCTTTCTGCTCACGCCCTCAGGCAGACGCGCGTACACGTGCAGAAACCTCTCGCGCCGCTCGTTCAGCCGACCCCGACCGATAACCCGATCGTTCATCATCATCGGAACCCAGATCGCGGGGGCCCGACTCCAATCGGTCCCGTGGAACCCCGGTTGCGCCACGCCTACCACCGTCATGGGGTAACCATTCATTCGAAGCTGACGCCCAATCAGCGTTGAGTCTGCGCCAAAACGCCCACGCCAGTAGTCGTACGAGAGAACCATCACCGGATGGGTGTCGGGCACCAAGTTGTCTTGGTCATTGAACAGTCGGCCAACGGCCGGCCGTATGCCGAGCGTGGGGAAGTAGGAACCGGTGACCACCTCAGCGTTCACCCTTTCCGACACGGCATCGATGGACAGGGTGACCTCCGCCGGGCTGCGCGCAAACAGATCGACAAAAACTTCTTGCTCTTCGCGTAGCTCCCGGTAGAGCGGATGAGGTATGAGGCTGCCGACACCCAGACCGCCCCCAATGAACCTACCGTTCCAATGGAGCTGGACGAGTTGTCCGGGGTCGTGGACAGGTAACGCGCGTACCAAGATCTGATCTGCGAGGGAGAAAATTGCCGTGTTGACGCCGATGCCCACGGCGAGTGACAAAACGATTGTGCCCGTAGAGAGTGGCATGCGCTTCATTTGCCGCAGCGCGTACCGGATGTCTCCGAACAGATGGTCCAGCCAGATCCAACGGCTCGACTCGTAGAAACGTTCTTCGGTGCTGGTCACGTTTCCGAACGCGCGACGAGCCGCGGCCATCGCCTTGTCGCGTTCCATGCCTTCTTCGATCAAGCGGTCTGCTTCGAGCTGGAGGTGTGCTTGGATCTCTTCGTTAAAATCCTCGGGGCTGCGATTCCTTTTCCAGGCCATAGCTCAGCCCTCTGCTCCTTCCAACCCTAACACTCGGCCCATCGCTGCAACGAGGCGACGCCATTCGTTCGTCTCTTTAGCAAGTTGTTTGCGGCCGTGCTTCGTCAACTGGTAGAACCGAGCCTTGCGATTGTTCTCGCTCACACCCCACGCCGCTTCAAGCCAACCTTTGGCTTCGAGGCGTTGCAGCGCTGGATACAGTGAACCGTGATCGACCAACAGCACGTCGTTGGAAGTTTGTTGAATCGTGCGAGCGATACCCTGCCCATGTTGCTTGCCGAACAGGAGCGTCCGGAGGATCAGAACGTCGAGCGTACCTTGGAGCAAGGCGATGCGGTCTGCTGAGTCTCGGGTTGTCATTCTACCCAAGGGTACGAATGCCTGGGTCGAGTGTCAACCCAAGTGATGCGAGACTCAGAGTAAGTGCCCCAGTGTCGAGGCGCCGCGGGCCCCATAGTGACGTTCTTGACATATTACTATATATGGCTACCATATATAGTATGAAAACAACAGTCTATTTGAATCCTGAGGATTATCGTCGGCTCAAGGCTCTGGCCAAGGAACGGGGTCGGCCGGTGGCAGAACTGGTGCGGGAGGCGGTCGCCGAGTACGCGGTCCGTCATGCTAAAACGACTGGTCCGGTCAGCATCGGGGTCGGGCATAGTGGTCGGGGAGACGTGAGCGAGCGCGCCGAGGAGTTCCTCGACGGTATGGGTGTTAGGTGACGGTGGCCGATACCGGTGCCATTCTCGCGCTGGTCGATGCCGATGACCGTCATCACGAGGCCATGCGCGGGTTGTTCCAGTCGGCTCCCGATCTGTGGGTGTTACCGTGGGCCATTCTGCCGGAAGTCGACTACTTGTTGGCCACCCGGGTGGGGGAAGACGCGCGGGCCGCGTTTTTACAAGACCTCGCCAATGGCGCGTTTGCCGTGGAGTGGGGAGGTGACGCCGACCTGTGGCGAGCGAACGAGTTGTGCGCTCGGTATGCCGACTTAAAGATCGGATTGGTCGACGCGGTGGTGATGGGGATGGCAGAACGCCTCAAGGCGTCGGCAATTGCCACCGTCGATCTGCGGCATTTTGGTGCCGTGTCGATTGCGGGGAATCCTCGGCTGTACCCGCGTGATCTCTAGGCCAAGTAGCAAAACCTGTAGATGAAGGTCAAACAGCCGATACGGCTTGGCCCAGGCGTTCCAGTCCTTCGCGTAAGTTGTTCTCCGGCGGTCTGGAAAGGATTCGTACCAATGAGGGCGTCGGCCAGGCTATCCTGGACGTAGTGATTCATTCCCTCAATGACGGCGACAACGAACGAGAATATGACCCAGTGCCGGTATTCGGGGTGATCCTTGCGGGTCTTGCCGGGGTTCACGTCGAAGAACCTTCCTGGCACCGTCATGACCGTTCGTTCCAACGTGGCCCGGAAAAATACGTCGGCGTCGTTCAGCGGCGAGGGTACCGCTTCATGCTAACCCACACGTAAAACGTGCCGCCGGGTTGGAGCTGACAGGCAATCCCCATGTCTTTGAGTTTCTCCAACATGAGGTTCCGCTTCTGCGCGAATACCTGGCGAAGGGCGGTCGTCTCTTGATCGGCAACTTCCGGTTTCAGCACTTCAACCGCTGCTCGTTGGACCGCGGTACTGGGCCCACCGTCGATGGCGCTGGGCGGCGCGATTGATTATTCGATGATGTCCGGCGGGCCGACAGCCCAGCCCAGTCTCCAGCCGGGATAC
>JAZDDC010000228.1:0-2896 GCA_036679565.1 Gemmatimonadota bacterium | reverse complement strand
GGTCGGTCGAACGACGCGACCGTCGCTCGCATCAAGAGTTCACGTTGAACGCACCGGTGTTGCTCCTCTCCGGACGCTATGATCCCGTGACACCTGAGTCCTTTGCCGAGTCCGTCCGCACACGATTTCCCAACAGCAGGCATTTCGTGCAAGGCAATGGCGGGCACGGGGCTGGAGGAACCTGCGTGAACACAATTCTCAGCGAGTTCTACGAGCACCTCGATCCCGAACGACTGACCGATGCATGTGCGTCGATTCGATTCGCCACATTCGACGTGCCGTGACGCCTGGAATCACATTGGTTCCCGGTCGCGTATCGAATGAATCACAGACTAAAAGGAACTGATGAACGCAAGCCGACCATTCGACATTGGAGTTGAGTGCGATAACGACGGAGTCTACATCCTCCGCCTGCATCGCGGGAAGGTGAACGCACTCGATGTCAAATTCTGCGATCAAATAGTCGAAAACTTTCGCGAACTCCGGAACACAGCCAAGGCTGTCGTCCTCACGGCTGAAGGATCGGTCTTTTCAGCGGGCGTGGATATTCCGCGAGTCCTCGAAGAGAATGAAGGTTACACTGACCATTTGCTGGAGGCTTTGGAGCGCCTTTGTGTAGAGCTTCTGACGTTTGACAGACCGCTCGTCGCGGCAATCAACGGACACGCCGTTGCTGGAGGTTGCGTGATCGCCTGTTGCGCGGATCAAAGGATAATGGCTGTTGGAACCGGTAAGATTGGAGTTCCGGAATTGCGCGTTGGCGTCCCGTTCCCGCCAGCGCCTTTGGAGGTCATGCGTTTTGCCGTACCGACGCAATACCAGGAGGAGGTAATCTATCTCGGCGGCATGTACGACGCCGCCGCCGCGAAAGTAAGAGGATTGGTCAACGACGTTGCCGAGCGCAAATCGTTGCTGTCACAGGCCGTCGCAACGGCAGAAAACATGGCGGCTCTTCCCCACAAGGCATTCAGCATTACAAAGAAACTTCTTCGCGAACCCGTTCTCGAAAGAATCCGGGCCGGCAACGCAAAGTATGACTCGGCATTGCGAGAAATCTGGAAGACCCCGGAGACACGCGAGGCAATGCGAAGTTATTTCGCCAATAATTTCAAACCTGAGTGAGTCGCAGGCCGGCAAATCGAATCCTGTAGCGGCGAGGAATCGAACGCCAATTACGCATCGTCTCGAACACAGTGGATTGTGCCAATCACTACCGAGTCGCCGTTTTCATACACGACTTCGCTCGTCCACAAATATTGATCGTTCGTCATATCTTTGAACGAGGTTCGTTGGATGTAAGCGAATCCACTCGCCGTTTCCTGTTCGCTTTCCATGACCATTGCCCCGTCGACGTCCCGTGCTTCGAAGACCGCACCGGTTGTGGGGCTCACGGCAGTCCAATGCACATACCAACGCTCGGTTTCCTCTGAATAGACACGCACATTCACATTTTTAGAACCCCATTCGTCACGAAACTCGTCGAGGATGCCGTGCCCATTCATTACGTAGTGCGCTCGCCAGGTTGCATTCCCCTCGCGTGCCGGAATCCAATCTCCATCACGGAACTTCTTATCCTCCAGACGGCATGAGAACGATCCCACCATGAACGCATACTCTGCGATCTCCGCCGGAGCCGTTGGATTCGGAAAACCGTAGGGATGGTCACGATTCGCCCTGTACGGTTCTCCCAATCTCGCGATCAAATCCTCATCAAGGGGCGGGAGTTGAGAGTGGCAACCAAGGGTCCCGACCGCCATGAGATAAAGAACCGTGGGGGAACGAATGCTCATGAGTCCTCGGTTGAACCGTAGACACGAATCGTTGACGATTTTTAGCACGGGGAAACTTGTTTTAAAGAACACATTTTTAGCCGTTGACAAGAAATGATGCACAAAGTGTCAAACATTTTGCGCGTTACGTCCATTTGCAACGGATTCGCGAAAGTTCTTTTCGCCACAATGGGACGCGTTCATCTACAGGGCCCGGTCAGCCCAACGGCGTCTGTCATCAATTTGCGTTCGCGTTCGTTCTATAAGATGAATACGCTTTGAATATCATGGGCTTACCCGGAGCACCACGGTTAGTGGGAGGAGGCATCAATGGACCAGATTATAGGATTCGGTGAATTCGACTTTAACCGTACTACCGGAGAACTTTATCGGGATGGGGGCCGAAAACCGCTCGCACCAACACCCGCGAAACTTCTCCGTGAGCTAGTTGAAAAACCGGGCGAGTTGGTGACGCGAGAAGACCTATGGGCAGCCGTTTGGCCGGGAGAATACCTCGATCTCGATCAGCGGTTGAACTTTTGTGTGTACCAACTACGGCAGAGCCTGGGTGACAACGCAACGACGCCCTGTATCATCCAAACATTGCCGCGGCTTGGATACCGATTCCTTCCCGAGGTATCGGTCAACCGGGCTCGGTGGACAGACGTCATTCGCCTTAATGGTTCTGAGAATGCTTTGGCGCATGAGCCAGCGACTGTGGGCTCACGACGTGTGTGGCGCAGCCACCGATGGGCGGTGGCGGCGACAATAGCGATATCGGTGTTTGCAACCACGGTTGTCATGTACGAACGGAAAGGACCGGAGCTGGCCGCAGTCAATCGTTCCGCCTCTCCGGCCAACGACGCGTACGCCTTGGCCGAGTACATTCTCTCTGCGACGGAGCCCAACTGGCCGCAGGCAGAAGAATATCTGCAAAAAGCTTTGGAGGCGGATTCAACCTTTGCGCCAGCATATGTGGCACTTGCGACAATTCGCCAGGAGGTGGGTGACTGGCCGGACGCCGAGCGGTTCCTGAATACTGCGTTGACCTTCGATCCGGAACTGCCGGAAGCTCACCAAATCTTGGGCGCTCGCCGATTGTTTACCGATTGGGATTGGGATGCAGC
>JAZDDC010000227.1:0-3927 GCA_036679565.1 Gemmatimonadota bacterium | reverse complement strand
AGGATGTAGTCTTTTTGAACCAAGGCAGTCTCCCGGGGGGTAACAACCCACGGGAATCAAACTACCGGTGTGCGCTCACGGCGGGAACCGACCTCCGTCGTATCCTTCTGTGGGTTCCGCGGATTCCGTGGCGTTATGTCAGGAGAAGGGCGTGGTGCGTTCGTGGGTTCTGTGGATTTCGTGGCCAATACGCCACTCCAAACGACGACCCGGAGCGCCGGCCGACCGTTAAGCCGGTATACGATCCTGCCAACATTGCTGGCACCACAACACTGCGGGCGCAAGCCGCGCTTTGGAAAGCTCCGTGCCACACCCACGGCAAGCCCGTGGCCAACTCCGGCGGCGTTCGCGGGCACGCTCCGCAAACGAACGAGCCTCGTCAACATCCATGAAGTCCGTTGCATTTGGCTCGAACGGCGCTGATGCACGCAGTTCCCGGCCGTACAACGCGTCCAACCAAGCGTCCAACGTGGGAAAGCGTTCGGAGTCACAACGCATGTCTAATTCACGGCGACAATCGTAGGCGACCGTCCACATCTGCTCGCCGATGGCATCCCAATTCACCCGCCAATGACCGTCACCAAGAAAACTCATCTCATCCGGGAAGTATTCTATGTGTCGAATGTAGCGAACAAAACTCTCCGAGTTCGCGCAAAACCAGTTCAAAACGGCGACCTGTAAATCTTCATCATCGGGACTTTGCGTTCCCAGCGGAAAATCCGAAGCGAACCGCTCGCGAACAAAGCGTTCGACCGAATCCCGAAATCGGTCAACAACGGCCCCCTCCCAGATGGGATCTAAGTGTGTGTCCATACCGAATATTCTCGGCCGATATCCCGTTACAGTTTAATCCAACGCCCAAAATCTTGGCAAATCTATGCATACACTCTGAGTTGAGGGCCGCTTTGGAGGATTGGAAACCCTGAAAAGAACGGCGGGCCCAATACTGCAACCCGCCGTTCGTACATTGAAATCACACGAGATCAGCGAACCACACCTGGGAGCGAATCAACACTAACCGGCTCACCCGTCACCACCGTTGGTTTCTGCCATCCCTCGACTTCACGACGGAACTCCTCCGCCAAAACCGTCAGGTCAACAACCTGCGCTGGGGAGTCATTGTTTCGGTTCTGCGCCCGTGCCAAGTTCTGTTGCGCTTTTTCGTATACCGGATCCAATTCAACAGCCCGTTGGTACGCATCGGCAGAACCCCGACCATGATCCGTGCGTTCAAGTGCAATGCCGAGGTTATTGAAAAACACGGATACGTCGTCGCGAATCTCAACGGCGCGTGCGAGCGGCCGCAACGCCTCCTCGAAACGTTCGTGACGGATCAAGACGAGACCAAGGTTGTTCATCGACCAGGCATCCTCGGGATCCAACGTTATCGCACGTACGTATGCCTCGATCGCCTCATCGGGATTTCCGAGATCGTCATTGGCTCTACCCAACAACCGCAATCCATCCACCGACTCTGGGGCGATCTCGATGACACGTTGGACGTGCTCCAAGGCGTCCGCCGGTCGGCCATCGTCTAAGAGAACACGACTCAAGTTTATGAGCGTCTTCACGTGACTGGAATCGATCTCCAGCGCATGGTTGAACGACGTTTCGGCCTGCGGAAGAACTCCCGTTTTCCACGCGGATAGACCGAGCATGTAGTGACCCCAGATATTGTTGGGATTCTCGGTTGCGTAGATCAAAAAGAGATCCGTGGCTTCACCATAACGTTTGTCACGAAAGGCTCCATCAGCCTCTTCGTACGTGACATCAGTGTGCCGCGGTTCCACTTCCGCAACGGATTCGTCGCTGACCATCGCGGCTTGGGTTGCGCGTGGTGTGGCGGACGCCACCGGTACGGCCCGTTGGAAACGATCCTGCGTCACTTCGGGCTCTTCTGTACCACACCCATAAGACACCCATAGAGCGACAAGCAATGTTGCCGCAACGGCGACATCTCCAACTCTCTTTTTCAACTGACCGGTCTTGGTTTTGATATCGGACATAACTCCTCCTGGTTGGGTTGGCGCAGTGCGCCGTCCTAGTTTGGCTGCGACCTAACAAGGCAACTGCGTTGCCAAACGCCGCCTCAGCCCAAACGGGAGGTGTAAGTCGAACGGGGGGAATGGTTTACGAGGGGACCTTGAATCGAGCACTTTGCGGCAAGGTGGTTGGTTGTGTACGGGCGAACACGTATAAAAGAATAGGGCGCGTGTCCGGTTGGACACAGCGGCGGGTCATGCGGCGGACAAGGTCAGTTCTTGGTAACGCCGTGTCGTCTCATGATTTTCAATAGACTGGAGTGGTCAGAAAGCCCAAGGTCCCGTGCGGTGTTGGAGATGTGCCACTCGTTTCGCCCGAGCGCCGCCACGACAATCTGTCTCTCCGCCTCGGCTTTCTGCTCCGCGAACGTTCCCCCCTCAGTGACAGGTGCTACCGGGCCATCGGAATGGAACTCGGGCGGCATGTCGCCCACTGACACCGTTTCGCCTTCGGCGGCAACGATCAAACGCTCCACCGTATTGCGCAACTCACGCACATTATTCCGGTGCCAATCCTGCGTCATCAAGCGGTCCAGAACCTCCGGCGCCATCCGTTTTTGGCGTATACCGAAACGCCCGCAGATTGAAGCGGTGAAGTGCGCTACGAGTTCAGGAATATCGGACCTCCGGTCGCGCAAGGCTGGCGTTTTCAACACGTGAACGTTGAGCCGATACAGTAGATCTTCGCGGAATCGGCCCTCACGTACTTCCGTATCCAAGTTCCGATTCGTAGCCGTGATGATACGCGCGAGTACCGGAATAATTTTGTGTGCGCCAACCCGCGTAATCTCCCGCTGTTCGAGCACCCTGAGCAACTTCGATTGCGTGGCAAGCGGTAGCTCGCCGATTTCGTCCAAAAAGAGTGTCCCAGACCCGGCCGTCTCAAAAGCGCCACGCCGCGTTTTACTGGCACCGGTGAACGCGCCGCGCTCGTGACCGAACAACTCACTCTCGATGAGACTCTCCGGAAGTGCCGCACAGTTGAGCGCCAGAAACGGAAGCACGTCAGTTGTATCAGAGGATGAAAAGGCATGGATCTCTAGCGCTACCAATTCCTTCCCCGTCCCACTCTCACCGAGAATTAATACTGGGCTTGGAATACGGGAGACCCGCGTGATTGCCGCTCGCAGTTCCTCCATTGGGCGACTCGAACCAACCAGGAGTTTCTCCCGACCAAGTTGAGCGGAAAGCGACGCGACTTGCCCCCGCAAACGTACCCGTTCTAGCACGCTCTCGATTTCATGCACCACGCGGTGCATCGATTCGGCTTTATCAATAAAGCCGTCAGCACCGAGCTGCACCGCACGAACACAACGTTGGTAGTCCCCAGTACCCGTGTACACAATGACCGGGACACGGATGTCGCGTTCGCGAAGACGACGCAGCACTTCAAACCCGTCGATGACCGGCATTTCCAAGTCGAGTAAAATGCAATGGAAGGGAGTGAGATTCGCGACGTCCAACGCCTCTTTACCACTTTCCGCCACCGTCGCTTCGTACCCACCCAGACGTTTGAGGTCGTACGCATATTGCTCGGCAAGCGAACGAACATCATCGACGACAAGTATGGACGTCACGTTTGCGTCCCGAGTTCGTGGCTAAGAAAATCCACGAGAACGGTCGTGCCGACGCCGGGCTCGGTCTCGATCTTGATAGAGCCACCTACATCCGCAAGGAGACGCCTCACGACAGACAATCCGAGACCGGTACCGGCTGTTTTCGTGGTGTGAAAGTCTTCAAACGCACGTTCGAGTTCGTCTCTGTCCATGCCCCGCCCCGTATCCATGACGGACAAACGAACCACCCCCGTTGAGTCGTCAATCCGCTTGCATGCAAGGGTCACAACACCGTCGGCACCATCAAAACTATCGACCGCGTTGCCCAT
>JAZDDC010000226.1:0-3464 GCA_036679565.1 Gemmatimonadota bacterium | reverse complement strand
GGCATTCCACAGGATCGGCAGAGCCACATCTTTTCCCGTTTCGGCCAAGCCTCTGCAAAAACCGCTGGCGAATATGGCGGCACCGGGCTGGGTCTCACTATATCCTCTCAGATCGTCAGCATAATGGAAGGACGGATCAGTCTCGATAGCACAGTCGGTAAGGGTACAACGTTCACTGCGCATATCCCGCTAGGAATAGAAACAACAGCGATTCCGCCCGAATCCGCTATACGGTTTGTCGGCAAACACGCTCTTTTGATCAGTAGGAGTACAGGAATCTGCGAGGTCCTAAAATACCAACTTGAGAGTTGGGGTGTATCCGTCACCGTGAGCGACCATCAATCCGCCAACATTGTTGCGTCGTTGACTCGAGGTCAACGATACACACACATCCTGGTTGATCAAACGAATCACGAAACACTACACGCCGTCAGTACATTGGCTGCACAGGGCGAGCCACCTCGTGTGATCGTGTTGATACCAGGCACCATCGAGGCACGCCAAGACGTCGTGGGTTTGGACGCATGTGTTCTCCCCAAACCAGTCACGGAAGCGGAACTCCGGGACGCCTTGAGCGAAGCGATAACTGGCGTACCAATTGACGAGGAGTCGCCCTCCGAAACGCTCACCCACGCGACAAAGGACGAGGTTGAAGACATCGTTGTGCTCTTAGCGGAGGACAACGAGGTGAACCAGGAGGTCGCCACTGATATGTTGACCTTGCTCGGGTGTCGCATTGAGATCGCCAACAACGGCAGTGAGGCAATCGAGATGGTGGACCCCAATCGACACGACATCCTATTCATGGATTGTGAGATGCCAGAAATGAACGGATTGGATGCCACGAGATTCATTCGCCGTCACTGTCCCAATGGCGACCACCTGCCGATAATTGCCATGACGGCGAATGCCCAACCGTCGGACCGCACGAGATGCCTGGACGCCGGTATGGATGATTTTGTCCCGAAACCGATAAGTCTCGATGCGCTAAAGGACGTCCTGCAAAGATGGGTACGGAATCGAACATGACCGATAGCCACAACTCCTCCGACGTAACGCACCGCGACCCTGGGGCGTGGAGTATCGTGTCCCGCCTAAGCCATACGTTTCGCACACCGCTAAATCACGTGTTGGGGTTCGCGGAAATCCTCGAGAGCGGATCTTTCGGACCACTCAATGAACGACAGACAAAGTACGTAGCGAGAATTCAAGCAGCTGGCCGGCGGCAATTGCGGCTCCTCGACCAGCTTGTCGATATTGCGCGCGTGAACACCGCAGAGCTGGTCCGCGACACCACCGAGTATGATGTTCGGTCCATGATCGAGAACCTAGTCCGACAACATGAGTCAACCGCCGGTGGAAGAGACGTGACCATCGCAACCGGATTCGACGCTACCACGCGTATCAGCGGCGATTTCCACCAGACCTTGCAGGTCCTGGGGAGCCTCCTCGAGTTCGCGGTAAAGCGATCATCCGCCAAGAGCACCGTCCACGTAAACACCATTGCGACGGATGATCCGATGACCGACTCCAAGTCATTAGAGATCAGCATCATCTACGATGGGCCCGCGTTGTCACAGATGGAGCAAGATCTCTTCAAACACGGCGCACCCGCCGCGGGTACAGATCAATTGCATGATGTCGAAGGCCTGGGTCTTCTACACGCCAATACCCTGACACGCCACCTTGGTGGCGAACTTAGCATCGACATGTGCGATACGAACATTGCGATGATATTCACCGTTCCTATTTTGGATAACGCTCGCCTGTCACATGCACTCGACTAACAAATCAATGGAAACACATATTCTTGTCGTCGATGACGAACCTGAGAATCGTTTACTGCTCAGGGATATTCTGGAAGAGGACGGTTACCCCGTCCGCGAGGCATGCGATGGGTTAGCGGCGATACAATCAATCAGGGAAACAGTGCCGACGTTGGTATTGCTCGACGTCATGATGCCAGGCCTTGATGGGCTCGAAGTATGTCGCAGCCTAAAAGCGGATACAGAAACCGCCCATATCCCAGTGATCTTGGTGACCGCGCAGCGTCATAGAGATGAGCGGATTGCCGGTATTGAAGCCGGTGCACGGGATTTTCTGACCAAGCCCATCGACATCATGGATCTCCGGCTACGTGTCCGCAACGCCGTTCGCACGCAGACCCTCTATGACAACCTGGAGCGCGAATACACGCGGGTGACCGAACTGGAGAAAATGCGGGATCAGCTCGTACACATGATTGTTCACGACCTCCGCTCGCCCCTGCACGTCATGGGCATGAACATCGAAGTCGTCGAGATGGAAGCGATTGGAATGTTGGACGGTGAAGACATCCAAGCGCTTCGTGACGTGCGTATGACGGTGCGCTCGATGAGCAAGATGGTGGATACCATGCTCGACCTGAGTCGCCTCGAATCGAAGGCCATGCCCATCAACAAGCACAATACTGACCTCGGAGCGCTCGTCTCGGAGGCCGCACCTGGAGTCGGTGACGATACCAACCCCGTCTATTTGGACATTCCCAGTACCGAAGAGTTCGACCCCATGGCGACATGCGATAGTGAACTCATCAAGCGCGTCGTCGTCAACTTGGTCAACAATGCAATCGATTTTTCTCCAAAGGACGAGCCTGTCATCGTGTCAATTCTGCAAGTGCGTCACGGTCATCGTGTCACCATCACTGACCGGGGGCCTGGCATACCTCAAAACGCTCAGGACACGATCTTCGACAAATTCGGGCAAGCAAGTCAGCACGGCAGGAGAACAAAAGCATCCAGCGGTATCGGGCTCGCGTTTTGCAAGCTGGCCGTCGAGTCGCACGGCGGTGAAATTGGCGTTCAAAGTAACGTCGGAGAGGGATCGACGTTTTGGTTCGAGCTACCCGCTTGGCCCAACAGCTAGACCGAGAATTCGTTTTTCATCTCGGTTGATCTCTCCATTGCACCCAACTCCGCATATGCAATCGCGGCTCGCTCCACCGCACTAGCCATATTCGAAGCATCACCGCGGGCACGCGCAACCCGTGCAAGGTCGTGATTCGTACGCGCAATCAGCCACTTGCTCTTCACCCGTTCCGCCAGATCAACAGCCTCTCGCGCAAGTTCAAGCGACCGACCAAGGTCGCCTTCAAGCCGCGCCACCAGTGACAAAGCTCGCAAAGCTTCAATTTCGGTAAGGCGATCCTCTTGCTCCCGCGACAATTCGAGCGCACGGCCGATCTCCGCTTTGCCCAGCCTGAGGTCCCCTATGAGAATATTCGTTTCACCGCGACCGCCGAGCGCCCATCCGACCGACCGATGATCTCCAAGTTGTTGCGCAGCATCGAGTGCCTTATCCGTAGCCACAAGCGCCTCGCGGAGTCGACGTTCCTCCCGCAAAACCAAACCGATATTGTGCCACGCCCACGCAATGCCTTGCACCGAATCGACCTGTTCAAACACACGCGCGGCTTGACGGTACCA
>JAZDDC010000225.1:0-4669 GCA_036679565.1 Gemmatimonadota bacterium | reverse complement strand
CGATACCCTCAATCTCTTCGATCTTATATCCCATCTCCGCTGCCCTCGTCGCTTCAAGTTAAGAAGGCAAGAAAGTAGTGCCTTGGGGCTGCTTGAGAAACCGGCCAAGCCACAGAAATCCTGCTACCCGTTTTCGTAGACCGAAATTCCTCCGAAGACTCAAGAGCCAGAGGATGCGGGACGAAAATTCGAGACATGCAGAGTGAGCGGTAGATGGATGTTTTTGTAGCGCGCCAACCGATCTTTGACCGGAAGCGCAATGTGGTGGCCTACGAGCTGCTCTTTCGGTCGGGGATGCAAAACTTCTTCGACTTTCACGATCCGGATATTGCGGCATCGCGTGTGATCGATCAAAGCCTGCTCGGGTTCGGTCTGGATAAGCTGACATCGGGACGGCGCGCGTTCCTGAATTTTACACGCAGCGTCTTAGTCAATCAGCTCTTTTCCGTCTTACCACCGCGGTATGCGGTTATCGAACTTCTCGAGACGGTCGATCCCGATCCGGAAGTGATTGAAGCCTGCAAGATACTCAAGGAGCAGGGGTACACGCTTGCTCTGGATGACTTCGTCTTTCACCCCAAATATCGCCCACTCATCGCGTTGGCGGACATCATCAAGGTGGATTTCCTGTTGTCTGACTCGGACGAACGGCGGAAATTGGCCGAGGAACTCAAAGACGAAAAAGTCGAACTTCTGGCTGAAAAGGTAGAGACGCACGAAGACTTCACGGAAGCCATTGAACTCGGATACAAGTATTTTCAGGGATACTTTTTTTGTAAACCGGAAATTGTTCGGCGCAAAGATATTCCGGCTTTCAAGTTGAACTACTTGAAATTCATCCAAGAGGTCAACCGACCGGACATGGACTTTGACCGGTTGGAACTCATCATCCGACGAGAATTGTCGTTATCCGTCAAATTGTTACGTTATCTCAATTCCGCATGGTTTGGATGGCGTCATGAAGTCGATTCCATTCGCCATGCGGTGCGGTTGTTGGGCGAGAACCAAATCAAGAAGTGGGCGTCGCTGGTTGCAATGACGGGTATGGGTGATGACAAGCCAACCGAATTGGTGGTAACGTCGCTGGTCCGCGCCAGGTTTTGTGAGTTGCTGGGTCCGCTCATCGGAATGAAGCATCGTCAGCTGGAACTTTTCCTGATGGGTTTGCTCTCGCTCATCGATGCGTTGATGGATCGACCTCTCGCTGAAGCGCTTGAGGGCATGCGGGTCTCCGCTGATGTCCGCGCGGCGTTGCTCGGTGCCGACTCTCCGCTGACCCCGGTGCATCGGATTGTGCAGTCGTACGAACGTGGCGATTGGGATACGTTGACCGAGGTCGCGAACTCCTTGGAAATTCAGGACGGAGCCATCGCTGAGTTGTACGCAAGCTCGGTGGAGTGGGCTGACGGAGCTTTTGCTGCGCCCCCGGTGCCCGCCTAACTATTGGCTGCGCAAACGCGGCAATCGCAATGTCACGAAGGTGTTGGGGTTGAGGGGATAGTTTCGGCGCGCCACCGATGACGATCGCATTCTACTTCCAACTCGGCTCGAAACCGTCAGACTAAAACGTGGATGTTGGTTTCGATGGGGCACATGGATCTCCATTGTGAACCCCGTTGCCGATTGTTTAGACGCGAACTCCAGACCGCGCGCAACCTCTGCCATTCGGTTGCTGACGGTGTCGCCAAGCGTCGTGATGTGAAAATCCGTAAATGTAAGATTCTCGTTGTCGGCCAACCACTTGGCCATGAATCCGTCGAGCTTCATCGCACCCACGAAGTGTGGATCCACGGTGTCTTCTCCGCGCGGCGCGACCAACACAAATAGGTCTTCCGAAGAAATCTCATCCGTGTTGCGATCCTGGCTGAGGACCAAACCGATGTGTGTGCCTTCACCGATGTGTGAGCCCTCGAGCATTGACACGTTTGTTTGGACTCGCAACGCGATGCGCAACAACCGGTCGTCTGCCGCAAACGATACCTCGCCATCGACAGGGCCTTCCAAAGTGTACCAGTCCGCATCTGACCACTCTGACAAATCCCCGTCGGGTATCGACGTTCCCTCAACGAACGCCACGTTGAATTGTTCGCTATCGGTATCGAACACCAACAGGCCGTCAACGAGCCGATAACGCGAATCGTTTTGCAGTGTTTGTATTCTTGCGCGCGCCCGCGCGACGATAGGTGCCAATTCGTCCAGTGTTTTGCGGAATGCCGGTGTACTGGGACTGAGAACCTCCGATTTCGCGATGGCGTTTTCTAAGTCAGAGACGGCGTTGGCGATGGATGTCAAGTCGATTGTGTCTCGGAGGAAGTGCAACGGTTCTAGAATGTTTGTGGCCGCGGCGTCCCCACCGAACACCTCGAAGAAAGGACGGAGTGTTTCGAACGCGTCGGCACCCAGTAGCGTTTGGATGCCGCGTTGCCAAGACGAATCTGCATCATACGTTTGCGGGTCCGCCGCATAGTCGGCCAACGTAAAGAGAGGCACCATTGATGCGTGTGCCTGATTCATCGGATTTGACAAGATCCCGATGGTGGAACGAGGTAGCCGGCCGTCGCGACCGCGTAACGGACCAAGAAACACTCGCCACGGTGCAAAGTCATTGACGGGGTAGTTGTCCCAGAGGATAACTCGTCGTTGCAACCTATTGCTCCAGGGCTCCGAATGTTCGTGTGTAACCTGTGATGTTGCGACATCCGGCCCAGTCCAAATCATGTACACATCCCGATGCACCTCCGCCCCCAGACGATTGATATAGTCCGGTGTGTCCCACGCTGACGTATAGACGGTAGGTGTGACCGCGAGTTCGTATCCCCGTGTTGCGAAGTCTGCGTGCAGTTTGTTTATCAGCGCGATGTGCGCCGTTGCAAGATCTTGAAACTGGGAAACATCGGCTGTGTTAGAAAGCTCCAACGGAACGTCGTCGAGAAACAAACCGAAATGACGAACGCCGAGTGTGGCGACGGTATCGATTTTTGCAAGCAACGCGTCGTAATCTTCTTGGGCGCTGTACTGCATGGTCAAGCCCGGTGAGATGGCGTACCAAAAGGTCACCGCGTTGGCATCGGCGGTAGTCTTCAGTTGGCGGAGGTGTTCCCATTCACGTGCCGGATATGCGTCCTTCCACCGGGAGAGGTGATACGGATCAGCCTTTGGCGCGTAAAAGTATGTGTTGAGCCCTACCTGACCCATGAACTCGAGAATATCGAGCCGATCTTCATGTGACCACGGGGTTCCGTAAAACCCTTCAATCACACCTGCGATCTCGAAGGAAGGATTCACGGTCACTGCCGGGGTTTGTTCACAAGCCACGAAACCGACAAGGGCTTTGAATGAGAGAAGACAGCGTATCGGACGTAGGTAACCAAAATACACATGCTCTTTTTCCACGGATTCCGCGACCTTGTCATGATCGAAAGAAGTTCGTGGATGTCGTGGATTTTGTGGCAAACATTTTACGCCGAACCGTTGCACCCACGTCGCAAATCCCATCAACCGCGTCCGCCAGCCAATTTTACCGCATCCGGCGATCGCATTAACTGCCACATTGCCCAACAACCTAAAACGGGGCCGATCGCCAAAGGCGCAAATGCCCATTGCCATCCAATAGACTCCGACAGCAAAGGGATCATGCGGATTGTCACCAACGTCAAAAGAAACCCCATAGACGTTTGTGTGGTGAGTAGCGTGCCCATATATTCTGGTTCCCCCAATTCGCTCACGGCCGTCGAGAACTGAGCGGAATCAGCCACGACGGCCACGCCCCAAATGAGGGCCGCCACCGTCACCAACCACGGACTGACATCAATAAGTAAGCCGATGGTGAGCGCGCAGGTACCGCTGACCGCCATGCTGGTGATTGTAGTTCGGGTCCGACCCCAACGGTCGGCGATCATGCCCGCCGCCAAAGATCCCAAACCACCGATCGCAATGGCTGCAAAAGCGACGATCGAGGCCACCTGGACCGTTCGGTCTCCGCCGAAAACCGAACCCACCGGCGCACGTTGGTACGCGTAAGCGAGGAACAGGGGAATCCATGTCCACATCGCGTACAGCTCCCACATGTGCCCCAGGTACCCAAGGTTGGCCAACCTCAGGGACCGTACAGTGAAACCACGTGTCAGATAATTCCATCTGAATTTCGGCGTTGCGCTACGGTATGGCCCCAAATGGCCCGTGAACCAAATGAGGACGCCGCCGATGACAGCCATGCCGGACGATGCGAGAACGACCGGGGCCCAGTTGGACACTCCCCCGAAGGCTCGCACCAGGTGAGGGCTTGCGGATCCTATCGTGAGGGCTCCGACGAGCAAACCGAAGCCGAACCCTCGGTCCTCTTTTGTCCAGGTGGCCATGATCTTCATGGCCACTGGGTAGACCGCAGCCAGCGATGCCCCTGTGAGAAACCGGAGACTGATGGCGATACCAAAGGAATCTGTCAGTGGTATGAGGGCGTTGAAGACGGCTCCGAGAAACGCGCCCCCGGCGCAGACGAACCTTGGTGGCCAGAGGTCAGCCAGGTTGAGAAGGGCCAGGGTGAGCGTGCCGCCGACGAAGCCGATCTGCACGGCCATGGTCAACCACGCGGTTTGGCCGTCCGACAGCGACCAGGCGGATTGGAGTGAAGGGGCCACCGCCGTAGCTGAAAACCACAGACTCATGGCGA
>JAZDDC010000224.1:0-9761 GCA_036679565.1 Gemmatimonadota bacterium | reverse complement strand
GCGTCACCCGTCACAACCCGGGTCGTCGTTCAATCGAGATCCGACCGACATATCGTCTTCAACGGTAAGCCATTCCCCATTGAGTGGGACAAGGTCGTCTTGTGGAACGAGGAGGGCGGTCTGAAGGCAAAGAAAGAAACGTTCCGTTGGCGGGGCAATCGCGCCAACCGTGACATAAAATGTTTTGTGAACCACTGGGATGTGACCACATCCGCGCGGAAATGTGCCAAGAGCTTCGACCAGACTGGATTGTCAGTACATTTTTGCATCGACAACGACGGTACGGTATACCAGATGGTGGATATGCAGCACGTGGCCTGGCAG
This sequence comes from Gemmatimonadota bacterium, assembly GCA_036679565.1. Taxonomy (GTDB): domain Bacteria; phylum Gemmatimonadota; class Gemmatimonadetes; order Gemmatimonadales; family GWC2-71-9; genus JAZDDC01. The sequence goes on along the minus strand of JAZDDC010000224.1, from coordinate 9,437 downwards.
GCCAAGGGCTTAAATTTCGAGTCGGTCGGCGTCGAGATCAGCGATGCCTTTTATCTGAAATATCAGAATCAATATGTACAAAAGGGCCACGGAGAGCGTCCCATTTGGTCGGGCAAGACCGTCCATGGCAACACGCTGGAGGATTTTTTAGGTTTTTACACGGTGCAGATTGACGCCTTGAAAGCGCTTTGGAAGGCCGTTCACATTGCCACCGGTATTCCCTTAGAAACGCCGGTTGCGAGTAACGGCAAGATGCTGGAAACTGTCGATCCTCACGTCGTTGGAAAGACGTACCGGGGCTTCATCAGTCATTTTCAGCTTACGAAGAGAAAAATCGACAGCGCGGGGTTGGACCTCGTAGAACTCATGCAACAGGTGAAGAGTGAAGGCTGATAACAGGCGGCAAGGCGGCAGGACGGTAAGGCGGTATGGCGGTAAACTCATCACAACCCGTACCGCCCTACCGGCTTACCGCCTTACGCCCGGGCCGTACAAAACGTGACCCGGCAACGCGCCGGTGTGCTGTCCGTGATCGATCACCACCTCGCCATTGACGAGCACGTAATCAATCCCAACGGGAAACTCCACCGGCTCGTCCCACGTGGCAAGATCTTGAATGGTTTCGTAGTCAAACACTACCACATCCGCCCACATCCCTTCGCGAATCACGCCGCGATCGCCGAGGCCCATGCGTGTCGCCGGCCAGGAACTCATTTTACGAATCGCTTCGGGTAACGTAAGCACACCCATCTCGCGAACGTAGCGCGCGATAATGCGGGGAAACGTACCGTAGCTTCTTGGATGTGGAAGACCAAGTGCGTCCACCGTACCAGGATTTTGCGCTGCTCCCGCATCGCTGCCAATACTTGTCCATGGAAACGTCAATGCGGTACGAATATCTCGTTCGCTCATCATGTGATAGATGGCCATGACGCGCCCTTCGCCTTGGAGCACGAAATCCCACGCCGTATCGGCCGGGTCTTTACCAAGTTCCAGCGCGATGTCTGCGATGTTACGGTTTTCGTAACGCGCGTTGTCAGCGTTTCGCGCATTGACCAACACCACACCGTCCCAGCCACCCGCCGCTTCGATGATGTTCCACCACCCAGGTGATCCCGTCTGCAACTCTCGCTTGAGTTGCTGCCGAATCACAGGATCTCTGAGACGAGCGCGTAGCGAATCCACTCCGCCGTCAAAAGCCCATGATGGAACAGTGGCTTCCAACCCTGTGCCGCCCGCTGTGTAGGGATACAAGTTGGCCGCAACATCCACTCCGCGTGCGCGTGCCCGGTGGATTGCCACACCTGCTTCGCGCATCAAAACATCCCAACCGGGTTCGTAGGCCGCCTTGAGGTGAAAAATTTCGGCCCGCAACCCAGCCTCTTCCCCTATCCGAATCGCTTCTTCGACCGCGGCGACAAGACCGCGGCCTTCGTCCCGAATGTGACTTGCATACATAGCACCATAACGCGCCGGAATTTCTGCCAACGCAATGAGTTCTTCGGTGGTTTGGTAGCTCGACGGTGGATAGATCAGGGCCGTTGTCATTCCCATCGCACCAGCCTGCATGGCCGTATCCATAACGGCTTGCATGGCACGCAACTCGACGGGCGTGGGAGCCCTGCTATCACGACCAATAACAGAGACTCTTGCTTGAGTCGCACTGTAATACGTCCCAAAGTTGATGCCGATACCCTGCCGCTCGAGTTGGGCGAAATAGGCACCGATCTCTGCCGCGGGCACCGGCGTACCGCCCTCCCCGCCAATGGTCGTCGTCACCCCCATACGGAGTTTGTTTTCAGCGCGTCCGTTGAGAGGCAGTACGCGACCCGATTGATCCATCATGTCGATCCACCCGGGGCTCACGTATTTTCCGCTGGCATCGATTTCGACGTGCCCCGATTGCTCTACATGGCCAATATGTACGAACTTGCCGTCCTTAATCGCGACATCCGCCAACACCCACGGGTTCCCTGCTCCGTCCAACACACGCCCGCCGCGAATCACGACATCATAGCTTTGTGCGGTCGCCGGCCGGGGCCAAACGATACACGCCAACAAACACACCAGTGCGAACGGGGCAACGGCACGAGGGTGGCACCTGGACGTTGGCAATGTTGTGTTGTGTACTGTTTTCATGTTTGGGCTCCCGCGCTTTGTGCTGCTGACCACGCGGAACAATTTGCCTCACCTCATGCTACCGCGAAAGGCCGCCGACCGCGGCCTGAGCCTGGCACTTGAAACCCCGGCGTCAACGAACTTGCGACATGAAAGGCCGTTGCTACTGGCCACGTATGGTATCGACCGGATCAATCCGTGCGGCGCGACGGGCTGGTACGTAGACAGCCGTCATACCGACGAGCGTCATCATTGCGAGAGCAACAACGTAAGTCAGGGGATCCGTTGCAACGATGTCGTACAAGAGGCTGGTAAGCACCCGACCAACGAGCAGCGAAGCGCCAAGACCAACGGCCATGCCGATCATCACGGGGCGCATCCCCCACCGCAGCATCAACAACTTGACATCCGCCATGTTTGCACCGAGTGCGAGACGTACGCCGATTTCACGCATTCGCTGGTTCACGGTCAACGTTATCACACCGTACACTCCCGTGATCGCGAGAATCAACGCCAGCAACGCGAACGCAGCGAGTGACAATGTATTAGAAACGTTGGCGCGCGATGGAGTCCGAAAACATGGCTGCAACGGTGGTAGCGTCCCGCACGGGCAACGCTGGATCGACGGCCGCAACTTGACCGCGTATGAGTCCGAGTACGTCCTGCGGGTCGCCGGTGGCACGGGCCAACACAACACCTCCGGAGAAAAAGTTTTCCGGCTCAAACATTCGGTAGATCTGAGCCCTGCCCGGTTCATCAGCAAGACCGAAGGCTTTAACGTCGCCAACCACACCAAGAACTGTCGTCCATTCGTCCTGTCCCTCCCACCGAAACCGCTTCCCAATAGCCGTTTCGGTTGGCCACATCTCACGCGCGAACTGTTCGTTTATGACAGCCGATAGCGAAGGGTCATCATTCAGCAAAAACACTCTACCGGAGATCAAGCGAATGCCCAATGTCGCAAAATATTCAGGGAACACCCAGTTCGATGAAATGACACCGGCCTTAGCATCGAACGCACCCATCCGACCTTCAATTTCAACCGCTCCAAGCAACGCTCCCATGCGCGGTGGCACACCCATAGCAACCGTAGCTTCTGAAACCGCAGGCAACTGACGGACACGGGCCCGTACTTCATCAAAGAACACGCTACGAGAAGTAGCATTGGGATACCGTGTTTCCGGCAGGTTAAGCCGGACACTCACGAGCTGATCGACCGCAAAACCCGGATCGACGGCATTCAACTGGATAAAACTGCGCACGAGTAAGCCAGCGCTCACGAAGAGAACGAACGCCAGTGCGACTTCAAACCCGACCAGAATTTGACGAAAACGAGTATGGGACTTGGAGTCACCAGCGCGAGCCCCCTGGCGCAAGGCAGCGGCCAACCAAACACCGCGCGCCGCCGGCACCAACCCAAACAAGACTCCGGAGACAATACCGGCCAATGAGCCAGCCACGAGAACGCGAGGACTGAGGCTTGCGTACTTGAGTTCCGTCAACCCGCCCGGCGCAAATGTTTTCAGCAAGTCCAACCCGAAATAGGCAAGCACAATGCCAGTGGCAACCCCAAACAGTGTCAACATGAGCGACTCAGTGATCAGCTGACGCGCGATGCGACCCCGTCCCGCACCAAGCGCCGTACGAATTGCCATTTCGTGCTGACGACCCACACCCCGCGCGAGCACCATGTTCGCCACGTTTGCGCACGAGATGAGAAGAACAAGTCCCACTGACCCCAACAGTACCCATAGCCCCGTTCGCAATTGGCTTGACGCCATTTGATGAGGTGGAACGAGATGCGGTTGCCACTCAGCCTCCCGTGCGTCTTCGTCGAGACGGGCATCAATTCCAACCAGTTCGGCCTCGGCGGACTCGAAACTAGCAGACGGGCGAATACGAACCACCGTACTAACACCGGCACCGCCACCCCCGTTGGAGGTACGCAACGGAAGCCAAACGTCCGATTGGCTGCGTTGAAACAACCGGTCCAGCGTTCCCGGCGCGACACCAATGACCTCATGAGACGCGCCGTTGATTTCCAGCGTCTCGCCTAACACGTCTGGCGTCGCGCCAAACCGCGTTTTCCAAAACACTTCACCGATCATCACGACATTGGGCGTGCCCACAATGGAGTCTTCCACAACGAAGGCCCGCCCAATGATGGGCAACACGCCAAGAAAACCGAACAACTCCGGCGCCGCGTATCCCGCGCCAACTGCCACCGCACCTTCGTCGGTGCCCATGGCAAGTTCCGTCCACGTGAGACTCACCATGCCTTCGAGCTGCTCGGCTTCGGACCATACGTCGAGTTGGTCTTTCGTGGGCGGGATCATCATGTTGCCACCGCGCTGACTCCACAGCCACGCCAACCTATCACTATCCGCGAACGACCAAGGGTGGAGAATCACCGAGTTCACCAGACCAAAGATCGCGGTGTTGGCGCCAATGCCGAGTGCAAGCGTGAGAACCGCGAGGCCCGTGAAGGCGGGTTGTCGCACAAAGAACCACCAGTAGAACGTCAAGGGGAGCTGTGCGGTGCCTTGACTTCCGCCACCAATCAACCAATTGTAATTGGCACTAGCAACTTTAATCCACTCGGGAAACATGCCTGAATCTGACCTCACCAGAACAGTGCAAGCCAAATACGCCGAAGCGGCCAAGATGTCCTCTTGTTGTGACAGTTCAGCGTGCTGCGACCCCATTACGTCAAACCTCTATGACGAACAGGAGACCGCCGCGCTCCCCGAGCAGGCCGTTCGCGCTTCACTCGGCTGTGGGAACCCGACCGCGCTCGCCACGCTGAACCCAGGGGATGTAGTGCTCGATCTCGGGTCCGGCGGTGGCATCGACGTGCTGCTCTCCGCCAAACGCGTCGGACCAACCGGCAAGGCATACGGTTTGGATATGACAGACGAGATGCTTGAACTCGCGCGGCAAAACCAACGCGAGGCGGGTGTGACCAACGTCGAGTTCCTCAAGGGTCACATCGAAAATATTCCGTTACCTGACGCCACTGTGGACGTCATCATTTCGAATTGTGTTATCAATTTGTCTGGCGACAAGCGGGCTGTTTTGAAGGAAGCATTCCGCGTGCTGAAACCGGGTGGACGTTTTGCAGTTTCCGACGTTGTGGTACGCGGTCCAGTGCCGGATCAGATTCGCCGCAACATGGAACTCTGGGTCGGCTGCATTGCTGGCGCCTTAGACGAATCAGAGTTCGAGCGTTTTTTGAAAGAGGCGGGGTTTACAGACATCAGCATCGAGACCACACGCGTTTACAAGGTGGAAGAAGCGCGTTCCTTTCTCGCCGAAGCCGGCATCGATGTCGACTCGGTGGCGCCACAGATCGACGGTAAGTTTGCTAGTGCGTTCGTGAAAGCCGTCAAACCCGATTTGACCCACTCCTCATCCGTCGGCACTGAGCGCGCGGAATAACCACGCCTTTGCCATTTTCAAGTCGCGGTCAACGGTGGCGACGGAGATATTGAGAACGGCTGCCACTTCGTCACGCGTGAGCCCTCCGAAATAAACAAACTCAACCACCCGTTTCTTACGATCGTCCTGTTTGCCGAGCCGATTGAGCGCATCGTCGAGGGCTAAGAGGTCTACTGACGACTCTTCGTTACTCACCAAACCCTCATCCAACGTAACGCGTTGTCCCGCACGCTTGGCCCGCGCACGAGACCGCGCGTGATCGATAAGCACTCTGCGCATGACCGTGGCGGCGAGCGCAAAGAAGTGCACGCGATCCTTGATCGACACACCTGAATCGACCAACCGCAGATAGGCCTCGTGAACCAAAGAGGTTGGCTGCAGCGTGTGGTCCTCCCTCTCGCCACGCATGTAACCCTGTGCGAGTCCGTGCAGCTCGTGGTAAACCAACGAAATGAGCTGTTCCCGGGCAGCAGAGTCCCCGGACCTCCACGCACCCAATAGCCGCGTCACGGCTCCCTTAGTGGAGGGCTCGCTCATCAGTTTTCTTGGGCATGAAAGTCCACCCATGGCCGGCTGATACTTGGCTCGTCAGAGACTCAGCAAATGTAAGCAACTAAACGACTTAGGTTGCAAAAGCCATGCCTTTCAGAACGCCGTAACAATGCACTGGCCGATCAAATGAGGTGTTCCGTTCAAATTTGGCGCTTTCCAGATGTCGGATTGATCCCTCTCGTAGAGGCCACAATGAACAAAGCTCGCCAAATCATACTGTTCGCAATCATGGGAACCCTGGCAACCTCGTGCGGTTCCGAGCAAGTGGTGGAGCCGCCCACCTGTGCAACAGATCCATCGCTGTGCCCGGTCGTTGCCGACTCTGTCGGCCAATTCATGGCGTCGCTGCCTACCTGGGGCGAATTTGCGCAACCCACCCCGGGGTTCAGCAACGAACTCAACGTCGCCGCGGATACGCTGCCGGTTGAAGAGCACATCGTCGATGGTGTGGCCGTGTTCGACGACAACGGTTTGGTACGTTTGGATGACAACGTGCGGTTCGTGTGTGAGGCCAAGCCATTCACCATACAGGACACCCCGGAAGAGCTAGTGATGTACGACCCAGATCGGTCAATTTTATATGCGGGCGGGTTGATTCAAGGTAAGAGCCACACGAATCCAATCGGTTCACTACTTGGCTTGCCAATCGCGCAACGGACGCCTATCCAAGTTTCAATCCCAGACTTGCCAACAGGGGCCAATTTCCGCACGGTGAATCCGACGCTCGCCGAAGTTGAGGGTGCCCGAGGGGATATGATCGGCAACGCGGTAGCGGACAACTTGGCAACGCCGAGTTCATCGAACTTCACGATGGAATCGTATTATTCGGAAAAATCGTTCGCGCTCAGTGCGCGATTGTCTGGCAAGTACTTGGGCTTCTCCGCGAAGGCGACCGGTGATCTCAGTCGAAGCGTCGGCGAAACGACGGTGACCGCGCACTTCACTGAAGCGATGTATACCGTGGCCGTGGAACCACCGCAGACCCCGGATTCCTGGTTCACCGAAGAGTTCAATAACGAAAGACTCGCCGAACAAATATCCCTCGGCCGAATGGGGCCCGATAACATCCCCGTTTACATCAGCGAAATCGTGTACGGTCGCTCGATGATGTTTTCAGTAACCTCTACGGCCAGCGAGTCGGACATTCGCGCCTCCATGCAGGCGTCATATGACAACCTGGTAGGTAGCGTTAACGGAGGTGTGAGTTCTAAGCAAACGGCCATCTTAGAAAACTCGAAGATCGCCATCACATCACTTGGTGGGTCGTCGGATGCAACGTCAGCCATGATCAGAACCGGTGATTGGGCAGCTTACTTTGAGAACTCCGTAGCGCTCTCGCAAGCCGTACCCATCAGCTACACGCTTCGCAACCTCGTTGGCGATGGTGCAATCGCCGCCGTCACAGAAGCGACCGAGTACACAATCACCACCTGTTCGCCCAAACCGCTTGTACCGGGCGTATTCGACTTCGATCTGGTACAAGGGCTCACGGTGCCGCTTACACCTGGCTACCAGACCCTGATTGGCGACTTCAACAACGATCAACGAGACGATTTACTATTCAACTATAGGTCCGGCGCGGACAACCACGTGTCCATCGCGTTGGCCCAAATTGACCGTACGTACACAGTACAGGATTCCGTTCGCAACACTGAGCAACCGGCGGAAGGTTGGTCGTTGTACGAAGTCTACGTTGGAGACTTCAACAACGACAACCAAGACGACATCATCTGGAACAAGAAAGACGCCGAAAATGTGTTTTACGTGGGTCTATCCAACGGTGATGGCACGTTCCAGTGGGGCCCGCGCGTGACACACCAAGCCGGCGGTTGGGGCACATATCAAACCATCATAGCCGATGTAGACGGCGCCAATGGCGACGACATTGTATGGAATGTGACCACGGGATCACAGAACCGAACATACATCGCATTGTCGCTGGGTGATGGCACGTTCGACACCAGCACGCCGGCATACAATGCCGCGGGCACCGCGTCGTGGGGTGGCACAAGAGTGTTCGTTAACGGCGATGGGACCGTCGATCTAATGTTCAACCGGATCACAAACAACAATGACATGTGGGTCGCACCCGGGAATCGCGACGGAACATTCGGTGGCACCATCTACACTCGGTACGGAGTGAACGGGTGGGGTGACTACAAAACCATCCTGGGCAACTTCAACAACACGAGTCCTCGGCGAGCGGATCTCTTCTTGATTGCTGACAATCGATCGGACGTTCCAATTCACCGTGCCCGCGGAAACGGCAATTACCAGTTCGACGTCCTGGGCTGGCAACACGTGCCGGACAGCGCAGACAATACCGGACCGTTCGAAATTCGCATGGGTGACGTCGATGCCGACGGAGACGACGACGTCATCTTCGTAGACCTCGACAGCTCGGACAACAAACCCGTCACGTCCAACAACGTAAAGATCTGGGTGGGGTTAGGCACCGAAGATGAACTGGGTAATCGATTTGACTTTGGCCCGATAGACCAAACACATCCATCGATCGATTCGTGGAATCAGTACGAAGTGTTCGTGGCAGACGTCAACGCCGACAACAAGGCGGATATCATTCTGAGTTGGAACACGAGCCCACACAACGTTTACGTGATATACGCGAAGTAGCGGATCCCCACTCAAACACTCAACGCTCAACACTCGACATTCAACGCTCAGCATCAACGTTCAACGCTCAGCTTCAACGTTCAACGTTCAACGTTCAACGTTCAACACTCAGCATCAACGTTCAACACTCAACTTTCAGGTAGGGCTGGGTGTTGGATGTTGGATGTGGGCTGTAGGAAAGCGTCAGTTGAGTTTGCCGAGTGGTTGGAATTCGAACTAGCCTAAGGCGGCGAAACGGCCGAGGACATAAATTTGCGCTACTTCCAGACGGTCGAAACATCCTCATAACGGTGCAGAATTTCGTCGGCTGTAACTAGCGTCGCGCCGAGCCCAACAGTTGTCGCGACGATAATGCGATCGGCCGGATCGTGATGTGGGAAATTGGCCAAATTAACCGAACGCAACGCTATCCGGTTGTCGATCGGCACATACTCCAAAGAACCCACGACTTCAGCAGTCGCAACCCAATCATCCACCGGAAGCGATAGCTCCAAACGACCCCGATTGACGAGCATCGCTAACTCCCAAACGCTAATAGCAGATACGCAAAGCCGAACGTCCGTTTTGATAACTCGATCAATGAGCCGTTTGGCCTTGGTTGGAATCCGATCGGGATTCGACAACCACCAGATCCACGCGTGAGTGTCGAGAACAATCACACACTGTCCTGACCGGCTTCCCACTCGTCCTCGCCG
>JAZDDC010000223.1:0-9071 GCA_036679565.1 Gemmatimonadota bacterium | reverse complement strand
ATCGGCCCGAGGCGACGTCACAGCGTCCCGGAAGTCGGCGATAGGTAGGTGTGCTGGCGGTTCCACTTGCCTTCCAACCACACGTCGCGGTGCCATATCCCGGGAAGTACGATCAACACGCGGAACATTGCCTCGTTCCAACGAGGAATTGTTTCGGTAGATGTCAACGGAAAGCCCGCTCCGTTGGTTGACCGACACATCGTCAACACCCAGTTTCAACATCCCGGGTGTATCCGCTTGTACTCGGACGTCCGGATGAACAGTGACATCTTGGCCGGTCGCCGCTTGTCGAGAAACGTTCTCCTGGACCACGGGCGAACGATCATGAGCAGAGATCGACTCAACTTCGGCGCCGAGGACCATGAACTCGGGTACGGCGCCTGACGCTACGGGAGGATCAGCAACCACATCCGGATCGATTTCAGCTGTACCCACTCGCATCAATGTGAGCGTGGCGGTCTGCGGGTCGCGCACAATCCGGAGGTGCGACGGTCGATCCAATTGTGTGTTGAGAAGCTCCCCCACCACGCGCGCCATGGTCGTGTCGTCCATGTCGTCGCTTACACCCGCGACCCGAAGCGCGACACGCGCAAGGTGTCCGGTGACCAATTCTGGGTCATCTTGTTGACGGCCACGGTCCGCATTTTCCGCCGCATCAACATCTGGTTCATCGGTACCGATTGACAAACGCTTTTCGCCGGCCGGCACCGAGATCAAGTCGCGTTCGGACATCGGGTCCGCGCCGGCGGACGTCATCACGACGTGCGCACCCGGAGGAGTCAACTTTCCGCGCTCAGTGATACGGCCATCGGGCGCACCGGCATCGGCATCCACCGCCACTCGAAGCACGCGCCCAAAGACCGCGTCACCTTCCGATTGCGATGTGCCGCTGGTGTTCCGCACACTGCTATCGCCAAACAGGGACGCAATGGAATCGATCATCTCTCGCCTTCAGGAGATGGTATCAACAACCGCCTGGCCAATTCAGCAGCACGCTGCTCCGGAAGGCTGGACATGACAGAGGCAGCTTGCCGCACACCAAGATTGCGAACGACTCCTTCGACCTCTTCGTTCGACATCAGCAACAGCACCTCGGCAGCTTCTGCCGGTTTCATTTTCGCAAAGATCCGGGCGAGCGATTGATATGCCGCTCCGGTTGGTCCCGACGTTGGATCTAGGACGGCCTCCCCATCGGCAACTACGGGCACTTGTTCAGGCAAACCTTGCCGCGTCGCTACGGCGCCGCGTGTTGCGACGTCTTCAGCGAGAGTCACGACCGCGTCGCCGTTGGGCGAAGCGTCGTGTTGCGTGGACAACGAATCTCGCCACAACGAATCAGCCAACAGTGAATCCGCGAGCGCTATCTCATCTACCGGGATCGGTGGCAGGGGTGTCTTGATCACAGACCATGTTGTGACTGCTAACAACGCAAGTGTAAATACACCCACGGGGATCAGTGCGTTCTTCATCCGTGACCTCCCGAGAAGGATCGTTTCATACGGGCCGCAACTTCATCAATCTCTGCCTGCTCTAACCGTTGCATTTCGACCACCCATTCCGCATGCTGTTTTTCACGAAGTCGTTCGAGCGACTTGCGCTCTTGTTGTGCAGTTTGGAAACGGCCTCGCTCTCGTTCAACCTCGGAGAACGCCGTGTGGTGGTCCCTGACATCTGTTTCCGCACGGCCCCGCACCGCGCGCAACGCACGTTCCGCCGCAGACAATGCACCAGCGCGAGCAGGTTCGCTACGGAGACGGACCATCTGTTGTTCGGCATCCCATTTCCTTGTTTCGCTCTCGCTCGCTTGGATTCTTTTTGATTCGGCCACGCGAACGACTTCGGCGAGTCGTTGTGCCAACTCGTCCTCCGCCTCCCGCTTTAGTCGAAGAAGTTTATCGAGTCGAAACGAAAACCGCCTCACGATGCACCCGCTACCACGGGTTGCAACCGGGCACTGAGGTCCTTGAGACGCGAGCAGGTTTCATCGAATGAGCACGATTCTTCAGGCGTTTGTTGAAGAAAGCTCAGCACCTCTTTACGGAGTTCCACCGCCCTATCTACATCCGGACTTGAACCCGGTTGATACGCACCGACCTTCAACAAATCTTCCGCGTCTTTATATGCCGCCGATGATGCCACAAATTTTTTCACCGCACCCAGATGCTCGGGCGCAATGACGGCATCACGTACACGACTCACACTTTCGAGTACATCGATTGCTGGAAAATGCCCGGCTGACGCAAGCTGCCGACTCAAAAGCACGTGGCCGTCCAAAACACCTCGTGCGGCGTCTGACACCGGCTCATTGAAGTCGTCCGCTTCCACCAAAACCGTGTACAAGCCGCTGATACTTCCACGCCGGCCCGCGCCCGCCCTTTCTAATAGCCGCGCCAAAGCCGCAAAGACCGACGGCGGATACCCCTTGGTCGTTGGCGGCTCCCCCACGGATAAACCCACTTCCCGCAACGCCATGGCGACACGTGTCACCGAATCCATCATCAGCATCACGTGTTTGCCTTGATCCCGGAAATATTCGGCGATCGCCGTGGCAACAAGAGCACCGTTTGCTCGGACCAAGGCTGGCTGATCGCTCGTTGCGACTATCACGATGGATCGCTTGAGCCCTTCTTCACCAAGGTCACGATCGAGGAACTCTCGAACTTCTCGACCTCGCTCTCCAAGCAATGCAATCACATTCACATCTGCGGTCGTCTTCCGCGCAATCATCCCCATCAGCACGCTCTTCCCAACACCGCTTCCAGCAAACACACCGATCCGTTGTCCACGCCCGATCGTCAAGAGTCCATCCAATGCCCTCACGCCCGTAGCAAGCGGCTTGGTAATGCGTTCACGTTCGAGCGGACTCGGTGGACTGGCATTCAAGGGGTAGCGCTCGGTCGTGGGTAACACGCTGCCGCCATCCATTGGACGCCCTAGTCCATCTAGAATCCGGCCCAGCAATTCCTCACTCACCGCCACATCTGGCTTACGACCCAACGCACTGACACGGGCTCCCGGTGGGATGCCCATAACATCGCCAAACGGCATGAGCATGATCCCGCGTTCGTGAAAACCAACGACCTCCGCCGTCATGTCTTTGAGCATGCCACCGCTAATTCTGCACAACTCGCCCATTGCCACATCTAGGACAGACGCCTCGACAATCGAACCGATAATGCGGGTTACACGCCCGCTTACGGCAAATCGCGGCGCGTCTTTGATGCGTGCCAAAGCGGCAGAAAATTGATTTGGATCGGTATCAGACATCATTCAATCGATGAAACAGTTCCTTGAGAGCCGACTCGACCCTGCCATCGACTATTCTGTGTGGGGCCTCGACAACGCAGCTTCCTCGTTCCAACGTTGCATCAGGTACCCACTCGATGGCTCCGGCAGCATCATTTTGGTTTCCCGTGTCAGACACAACCTGTAAATCCGCAGGATTGATGCGCACGCTGGTCGGTCCATCATCTCCGACTTGATCGAGCGCGTTCTTTACCAGATCCCGTACAATCGTTGGGTCGGTCTCGATCTCACGTTGGACGATCTGCCGAGCGACGGCAATCGCCAGGGTGTGCACGGCCCGTTCATTGTCCGCCACAAGACTGCGCCGCGCACTACTCAGCTCATCATACACACTACGCACCGCCGTCATTGCACTCGCTACCATCGCTTCCGCCTCTTGTTGCCCGTCTTGTTTGCCCTGAGCCAACCCGCGCTCAAACTCAACCTGGGCGACGTCTGGCTCAATCGGTTCGTCCGCCACCATTTGCGATGCGTGATCGCCGTTCAGTCGGAGGTCGGGGAGCGGCCACAATGCGAACCGTACTTTCTCCCCAGCCGTAGAATTAGTCGATGAAATCTTCGCCACCCCGATCAGCCAAAACGATCTCCCCCGCCTCTTCTAGATTTCGGACAATTGCGATCGCCTTGGCTTGCGCCTCCTGCACATCCTTGACCCGAACCGCACCCATGAACTCCATTTCTTCATCAAGCGCAGCGGCCGCACGTTCCGACATATTGCGTGTGATGTGATTCTTCACTTCGTCGCCGGCTGCTTTGAGCGCCAACGCCAACTCACGTGCGTCCACTTCACGGAGCACACGCTGAATCGTTTTGTTATCCAAGCTGATCAAGTCTTCAAATACGAACATTAGGTTTTTGATGTCGTCGGCAAGTTCCTGGCTCTGTTCCGCTATCGCTTCAAGCAACTCTTTTTCGACCGATGCGCTCGTGTAGTTTAAGACACCGGCTACGGCCTCCGGTCCACCGGACAACGTCATCTGGTCTGTCATCGATAGGTCCGCCTTGCCACTCAACGCCTCTTCCACGATCAGAATCATTTCCGGTGACACTTTGTCCATGCGTGCCACACGGTGTAACACGTCACCGGCCACATCCGTCTCCATCGCCTCCAGAACGTTCGCAGCCTGGGCCGGATCGAGATGGGAAAGAATCAACGCCACAGTCTGCGGATGCTCTCCCCGGAAAATGCTATGGAGCAACTCCGGTGGCGCCTTACGCAGGCCCTTCAATCCACTATGAACAAGTTGTTCCTGAATACGTTTGAGAATCCGGCCCGAACGTTCATCCCCAAGCGCTTCGGTCAAAATGGATCGCGCGTAATCCACACCACCCGCCGCAAGTTGACGCGCGGCAAGCGCCACATCCTGATACTCCCTCAAGACGACGTCGGCAGCTTGAACATCAACCTGCCGTAACGAAGCAATCTCGAGTGTGATCTGTTCGACTTCGGACTCACTCAGTTGTTGAAAGACCTTCGACGACGCCTCGGTGCCGAGGGCCATGCACAACACAGCACTCTTTTGCGGGCCGGATAGGCCATCGCCAACAGTGATATCCGTTCCCGGTGCCGTCACGTCGCGGGCTCACTCAGCCAGGCTTGAAGGACCCGCGCCGTAGTCTCGGGGTTTTCCTCGGTCTCCTTTGCCACTTGGTTTTTCAGCCGTGCGGACGCGGCGAACTGTTCTGAGGGTGCAAACTCATTTGGGTCGATGACCTCGCCCGTTGCAAGAGCTGCTCTCGGGTCGCCGGGTTGGAGCGGTGCGCGCGGTGCCGATGTAGTCTTCAAGGCTTTCAACCCTAACAGTAGAACTACCGCGATCCCGAGCAGACCAATGATCGGCCGCATCAATCGTTCACCGACAACAACGAAGTCGATATTGGGCACTGACGGCCCTCGTGCGGCGATTGCAGCCGTATCCACCGTACCCCAGAACACACTTGCATTAACCACGACTTGGTCACCACGGGCGGAGTCGAATGCTACAGCGTTGCGCACCACGGCCTCAATCCTGCCAAGCTGCGTTGCCAAGACACCAGGGTCTGGCGCCGTTTCTGCGTCTCCGCCAAAAATCGCGGCCCGTTCATTCACGAACACGGCCACGCTCAGACGTGAGATGCTACCGGGCGACGTCGTGATGTTTTCCACCGTGCGTGAGTACCTGGACTCGAGTTGTTCCGAGTTGTACGGAGGTGACCCCGGTCCCGTCGCCTCAGCGGGCACTTCGCTCGTTTGTTGACGAACGATTGCCTGTGCGTCAGGATCGTACTGCTCGCTTGTTCGCTGTATGGCCGTCCAGTCCAATTCCGCAGCGACTTGCACGCGATATTCCGTTGGTGGAAGTACCGGCGCCAGCATCTGTTCGGCTTTTGTCGTGAGATGATCTTCCACCTCACGCCGGGCTTCGAGTTGCCGAACACTCCGCGCAACAGGTGAACCCACATCGCCTGGAATGTTGAGAGGCCGACCCGTTCCACCGTCTAATACGGCTACCTGCTCCGCGGCCAGTCCTTCAACCGCGCTGCTCACGAGGTAGGTGATACTTGCGACCATGTCCGAGTCAAACCGCGCGCCACGTCGTGGCCAGACCGTAACAGCGGCTTTTGCTGGCAGACCCAATCGTCGAAAGGCTGTTTGCTCCCGCAACGTCAGCGCGACGTGCGCCTTTTCGACGCCGTGCATCTCTTGAATGGTACACTCGAGTTGCGAACGGATCGTTTGCGCACGATTCATTTGCTGCTCGATCGACCCCGCCCCCACCGAAAACGTAGCGCCTCCACCACATGTCCCGATTCCCAATTCCTCCCGTGCCATTTCCATTCGCGCACGTTGCGCCTCGGCGACCGGTACACGCACCACCGTGCCATTGATTTCGCGACGTATACCTTTGGCTTGGAGCCAGGCATCTACTTCCGCTGCATCGGACAGACTCAATTCCGTTCCGGGATACAGACTAACAAACGTTGGTGTAGTGGCCCATCGCACGACCATCCACACCACGACGCCGGCGGCCAACAGACCCACCAAAGAATAAAAGCGTCGTGTGGCGTCCATCGCCTTGACGGATTCGACAATACTTGTTGGAGCAATACTCGTCATGTTTACCGTGGTTCAGCTGTTGCCTATGTTTGCATGTTCATCAAAGCGCGATAAGCCTCTGTAAGCTTGTTTCGCATCTCGACGAGCAACTCAAGAGAAAGTGAAGCTTCTTCGCTCGCTGCCATAAGCTCATGCAACGGGACTTCACGATCGCCTCGGATAAAGTCTTCAATAACATTGCGTGTTTTATCTTGAACCCGAGAAACATCCCCCAGCACATCCGCCAGTGTTTCCGAAAACGATGGACCTTGCTGGAACGGGTCACCAAGCGGTATTGCCCGCGTGTCACCCTGAGGTCGTACCGCTTCAGGTCCCGGGACACCACGAATAGGAGCAGTCACTACGCCCTCACGTCTATGCGTTGGCCGCGTGGTGCGTTAGCCACGCTGGTTTCTTGAACCGGCCCATACGCCAATGGGCCGAGGATCGACTGGTTGGCAAAGAACGATTGCTCGTCAGGTGTCAACATTTGCCAAAGTTCGGCATTCACGCCATCCGGTGCTTGTAAGGCAGTTGTTGGACGCGCGGCAACCTCCGGGGTTGACGGTACTGCCTCAGTTCCGTGTACATTTTGTACATTGAATGAAGGAACGATCGGTGCGGGACCATTGATAGTCATCGATTACTGCTCCGCTAAATATCCAGTGCGCGCCGTAGCATGTTTTTGGCCGCTTCAAAAACGGTCGCGTTCGCCTCGAACATGCGTTGTGTGATCATCATGTCGGCAACTTCAACGTGCATATCGACGTTCGGCAGCATGACATAGCCGAGTTCGTCTGCAGCCGGGTGGCCGGGGTCATACTCCATCAGAAAAGCCGATTGATCTTCTTGGACGCCGGCCACTCGCACGCCACCGTTCAACCGTTGTTCCATCAATGCGACCTGCCGCCGGTACGGGGTTCCGTTCGGACCGGTAATGGTGTCGATGTTGGCGATGTTGGTGGCAATCGTTTCCATACGTTGCCGGTACGCGGTCAGTCCACTCAAGGGTATTGAGAGTGGGCGCATGAGACCACGCACGCCACCAAATGGTGGTTTGGGAACACCGGGTATGTTAGCCACGCGAACCTATGGCCGTCCGAAGTCGAGTGTACGCTTCGCGAAGCAATCGTGTTTCCGCGTCGTACCGGAGAGTCGTATCGGCCACTTTCGCAAGTTCTTCTTCAAGATTGATGTTGCCCTGCCCTTGATCTCCCTGAAGCCCGCCCTGCAGCGCTGTCGCCGCGTTACCGTTCGCCGCGTTCGCGATCCGGTCAGCGGTGACTCTCATTCCGCGGAGATCATTGGATAGACCTTCGCGAAGTGTGTTGTAAACAGTGCCAGTTCCAAAAAGTGCGCGGATCATGATGCCTCCTCAGGTCAATCGGCATGACACAAAGCAAGCGTCGTACCGCGGCACATGCCGTCCGTACAGAGAGGTGCCACGATAACGTAACGTTGTGTGGTTATGCGGTTTGCAAAGAGAATGTATCAACGCGGTGCGGAGACGCACTGCGTATGATCAGACCGAAGCGGTCGATCTTGCCGGAAAAAAATTCCGGCAAATGTG
Source organism: Gemmatimonadota bacterium (assembly GCA_036679565.1). Lineage (GTDB taxonomy): Bacteria > Gemmatimonadota > Gemmatimonadetes > Gemmatimonadales > GWC2-71-9 > JAZDDC01. Next base: position 1,119 of record JAZDDC010000223.1, on the reverse strand, counting down.
CGACTGGGAATTACTGCCGATGCAGGTCGCCGAGAATGCGTTTCTTATTCAACTTATTACGAAGCGTTCGCTCGTTGATACACAAGAGCTTCGCAGCTCGAGTGCGGTTACCGCCGGTTACCTTGAGTGCACGCTCGATGGTCATGCGTTCAATCTCTCCCAAATCGAGCACATCATCCGGCACTTGCCCGTTGGGGCTGTCCGCCTCGGTTGCCAACGGCCGCGCCGTCGGCCCGGAATCCCGTGTCAGTCCGGGAAACGACCTAGGAGTTAGCGGATGACCATTCGAGAGTACGACGGCGCGTTGAACCATATTACTCAACTCACGAACATTTCCCGGCCAATCATGTTGTTGCAACAGCTCGATGGTCTCCGGTTCAATTTCGGTCACGTTGGCGCCGTGTTCCTTTGAAGCCCGATGCACCAAATACCTGACAAGAAGCGGGATATCGTCGAGCCGGTCCCGAAGAGGCGGGGTTTGAATTGGTACAACATTCAGACGGTAGTATAGGTCTTCCCTAAAACGGCCCGCTTTTACTTCGGTTTTGAGATCTCGATTCGTCGTAGCAACAAGCCGAACATCAACCTTGATGAGCTGTTGCCCACCAACACGTTCGAATTCACTCTCCTGAATAACCCGCAGGAGTTTTGCTTGTAGGTCAATGCGCATCTCAGAGATTTCGTCGAGCAACAGCGTTCCGCGGTTTGCCCTTTCGAAGGCGCCCTCCGCGGTTTGCCCTTTCGAAGGCGCCCTGTTTGCGGATTGAAGCTCCCGTGAAGGCTCCTTTTTCGTGACCGAACAATTCGCTCTCGACGAGTCCCTCAGGGAGTGCGGCGCAATTGAGCGTGATGAAAGGTCTATCGTGGCGAGGGCTCTGGTCGTGTAACGACCGTGCATACAGTTCTTTGCCGGTTCCTGACTCACCCTCCAACAATACGGTGACCTTCGTAGGTGCCACCGTGGCGATGGTATCGAGCACCTTCCGTAGGGCCTCGCTATCCCCAATAATTTCGCGACGTGACCGAAGCGTGGAGAGTTCCCGTCGAAAGCGGTCGTTTTCAGTCCTGAGCCTTACCACCTCTAGGGCTTGGTTGACGGCGATCTCGAGCGTTTCCGGC